>NZ_JAJJPB010000015.1:0-87224 GCF_020908015.1 Clostridium aromativorans | reverse complement strand
ACACTGTCTCCATCAAGTTTTAATTCCTCTATTGTCTCTGAAATTCTAAAAAGTACATCCGGTTCATTTTTTCCCTCTATTGAAGAAAGTATTCTCACACCAAGGGGAAGATAATTGTTAACTTCCATATATCTAAGTGCCATAAATCTGTTAAACCAGGTATAGGCGGCTTCCTCCATGACTGGCTTGAACCCCCTTCTCCTTACCTGCCCTACAAGGGCATCTCTCTGATTCTTCGGAAGCTTGAATATGTCTCCACTTTCATTTAATTTGAATCCGCCCTGGATTTCCACTGCAGTGTCTATTTTCTGCCCGCCTACACCTATCAGGTTGGCTTTTTCACTAACTGCCTCTATTAAATTCTCTCTGGCCCATACGGCAAATACCTTTATCTTATTCTTATCCACGGCTGCTTTTCCCCTAACTCATCTGTTATATCAAATTTATTATGGTATTGTCTTTCAGTTCCTCCTTCAACTTACCTCTTAGAAACTCCACCACTTCATCTATATCTTGGACATTCTTTATAATTTTCTGACCCTTCACCAGTTCTCTCATGCTCAGAGTCTTTATTTTCACAACAATTTCAGGCCCTCTATCATTGTTCCTTTGCATTTTTTGAACTTTTTCTTCAACTATTATCTTCACCCATTTAAGTTTGACCTTCTCTGCCAAATCGGACATAGAAGCTATCACTGCAAAATTATCCGCACTTTCAACTCTATTGTAAAGATCTTCAAACTCCCCTCTTACCTTGTCTTCAAATATACTTTTGAAGCTGCATGTTTTCAAGACATCAAAAACTTGATCTCTGCACTTTTCTATGAATTCTTTTATTGGAATGCTCTTTTCTTCCAAAAGTACTACTACTTTGTCATTGTACTTTTCTATTAGAACAGGCAGTTCATGTATTCGAGAATAAGGTCTTTTCATTTTGAGTATCTCTCTTATTTTCTTCATAATCACATTCATGTCATCATCTACTATATATTCCTTATTTACATCATAATTTTTCAGTTTTTCCACAGCTCTGTCAAATATAATTTTCTGTTCACCTGTAGAAGAAAAGTCAATCACACCATTTTCTTTCTTATAAAAAAATGCTTTTATATCATCCACATCATCTTCATAATCCAGAAAATTCTCTTCAAGATCATATATTCTTTTGAAGAATTCCACTGTATCCGTGATCTCCATTATTTTCTGAAATAATCTTTTTCCCAATTGCAGAACCTCTTCTCCAGGATAACGCGTTCTAGAAGAAAAATTAACAAGCATTTCGTTGATCTTAGAGAGCTCATTTTTACATTCTCCTTTGAATATATCCATTATTCCATCCTCATCAGAGGGAAGGGACAGAAAATTAAACATATCCCTGCTTAAATCTCTTACCGTATCTACATATTTCTGGCTTACTCTCTCTCTGATCTTCAATATTGTCCTTTCAACATATTCCCTTTTGGTAACATAATGCACTATTTCCCTATCGTTGGGGCTAATTACCTCCCCATTTAATATCACCTTGATACACTGTTTTTTAAACAACTCTATTATAACAGCAGCTATATCTAAACCCTTCCATCCATAAGGAGGGTTTGAAAATTTAGCCAATACAGTTTTAACTGTAACCTGAAGATTTCTGGATGAACTGATCTGTATATAATTTTGTATCTCATCCACCGCTAGTTTATTTGGATTTGTATCTGCAATCTTCATCTGGTTAAATTTTTTATCCACAATATCATAAAGTTCTTTTACACTATTAGTAAATTTTTCTACATAATTCAGCTTGTTGTATTTGGAATTCACCAATATTCTCAATCCACTGTTCATTCTGTCTATAGGATTCTTTTCATTTATATCTACTAAACTTCCATTTATGTATATAGGTGCTTTTTCCATTGACCCTTCTATTAAGAATTTAGCCCTTTTAGCTCTTTCTCCTCTTTCCCTGCTTTTTTTTACCTTGATATCTTCTACGGCAGCACTGGATTTTATACCGCTTTTAATTCTGAGATACTCATCTATCTTCAACATGTTTTCTATTTCATCAAGATATGAATAATCCTGTGAAATATCTAAAATAACGTTACCTTCCCTGACAGATAGAAGTTTTAATTCGGCCTCACTGGAATCACGGGACAGTTCAAAACTTGGAGTTATTACCCTCACTCCTATTTCATTTATCTGAGAACCAATTGTTCTGTCATCTACTATTTTATTAAAAGTAAATTGATACCTTCTCGAATAGGAAAATTTAGCGCCATTATATATATCATCAAAAATGATTTCAGAAATCTTATGTGTGACTTTTCCAATATCCACGGGCATGTTGTTTATTTCCCTATTTACATCCTGTTCATCATTTGTGAGAAATACATACTCTTCTCCATTTTTCTGAATGAGTGTCTGCCTCATAAGTTTCTTCAAAGAAATCTGTACATCTTTTTTTATATGCAATTTATCTGCATCTATTCTATTTACCAACAGTGTAGATATATTTTCTATATTTGCTTTTATTTCTTTTACATACTTTAAAAGAAATAGCAGTTTCAAAACTTTCACGTCAAAGGCATCTAATTTTTCATTTTTTTCTGCATAAATTACAACTGATCTAATGGAGGAGTCCAGAAAGATCTCTATAGTTTTGTAAAAGGAGGAAAAAGGGACAAGCATCCTTGTATCTTCTTCCATATAATCCACCGCAACCTGCTGATATGCCCCCAGCAAACTTCTCTCTCCCCTGGATAGACTCTTACCGGATGCCCCATGTTCCCTCACTCCATTGAATACAGATTGAATGAGATTAAACTGATAGGGTATAAAAGGATAGACTTCTGCAAATTCCTTTTCATTCCTGTAAATTTTCATTTCTGCAGTATCTGATGTAAAAGTCAGCAGGTTTTTTATTATTGATTCCTTCTGCTCATATAACAATCTCAAATAACTTTCGGCAGTATTTTTTTTCCTAAGTATACGTTTTTTTATTACCTCGTCAACATTTGCAGAAGACAGTGAAAGCCGGACATTAAATCTTCCCTGAATTTTAGAAAAATCATTTCCCTTTACTTTTGTAAATTCATCCAGACCCTCCTGTGAAGTGACAACAACCCAGCACTTTCCACCACATTTAGTACCGAGATCTTCCACCAGAGTCTGGAGGTTTAACATGAGTTTTGTATTATCTCCAATATATTGTCCCATTTCGTCTACCATAAATATAACATGATGGTTTTTTCCCTTTGATTTAATGTATTCTTTTACCCTAGATGTAAATTTATCTATGCTAAGTGAATAATTTTCTTCACATTTATTGTACCAATTCCTTGCAGATTTTTCACTCATCTTTGTAGTTTCAGATAACGACTTTACAATTGAATCCTCCTCATAATAAAAATCCTCTCTTGATTCAAGCCATGACTTTCCGGACATCTCTTTAAAAAATCTTTTAAATTTCTCATATACACCGTCTTTAACCATCTGCCGTTCCATATTCGCTATCCATGGCATTGATCCACAAAAACCCTGCATTTCACTAAACACTTTATTAAACACATTTACAATGGCATCTTTATTCGATTTAGAATCCGCCTCTGATTTGGAGTCTATATTAAAAAGAATTACATCGGTCGGGGTATCCCCAGCCAGTTTCATATTCTCAAGAGTAAAATTATCCAATCCCTTGTCACTAAAATAATCAATAGCATTTTTACCATCTATAATTTTATTCTCCAAAAGATAGGATAATATTTTCAAAAGGTGGGACTTACCGCTTCCAAAGAATCCTGAAATCCACACCCCGTTCTTATCCGTATCTTCCAGTATACTGGTTTTATACATTTCAAAAAACTCATCTATGTGTTTCTTTAACTCACTGGTTACAACATATTCATCTAGTTCCTGTTTTACATTTTCATCATCTTCCTGCCCAACTTTGATAACACCTTTTATATCCCTGTCTATTTCTTTATAAAACATATCCTTCAAAATAAATTTCATTTTTTTGTCTCCCCCATAATTCAATACTTATCTATTAATTGAAATGCCCTGTAATAGTTGTCATCTTTTAAAATATTAAACAGCATTAGGGAGCCTCCATCATAGGTGCCTGGAAAAAACATAACAAGAGGTTGTTTTTCTATAACTCTATGCAGGTTGTTTAACACTCCATATGATCCGATTATAGGCCATGATTTTCCAACTCCAGTTAAAAATATTATATCGCTTCCGCCAATCCTGTCTGCTATATACCCTACCATAAGATCATTTTTCAATGTAAGTCTAAGAGCTTTCTTGGTTGCATTTAAAACATATTTGCTTCCTTTTTTTTTCTCCATCTCAAAGTTTTTTTCAAGATATCCCTTTGATTTTAAAATGTTCAAAATAATATCATAAAGGTCAAACTCGATTATATTGAGCCCATAGGCTTTTTTTGCCTTTTCCTCTATAAATTTAACTCTATCCCTAATTAAAAGCTCATATTTAGGATCATAATCAAAAATATAAAATCCTATTTCATCTCCAAGTCCCTTATTCTGTCTGAAATACGGATCAGCTATCCGTGGTAATATTTCATCGATCCTCTTATGTATATCCTTCATATTTTATCTCAATCTCCTACGCGGTCCAATTTTATAGTAATTATTATATCACAAATAATAATACCTTCTACAGAACCTTGTAAATTCAGAACCTGATTTAACCAACAATGAATTTCTTTCACAATAAATATAATTGAAGGCAAAAAATTTACAATATGGTAATATTATTACCACGATTTTGTAATATATTAGCGAGAAACTATTGTATATCAAGTAGTTTTTATATACTCATTTTTTATAAATATAATGGAAGGGGGAAATTAATCAATGAAAAACATCTTAAAAAAACTTCAAATTTTGCTGCTGGCATTATTTGTGGTATTGGGAAGTGGAGCCGGATCTGCAATTGCAAAGGAACAATTCGGCGATACTTACAGAGGCAGCTATATTTTATCAAATTATTTTCCAAAGAGGAATATAACTCATTCAATTTATAACTACCAGCCTCAAAACACCATAAATAGGGTTAATCTTCCAGCTAGCACTGAAAAATCAGGTAATTGGGCAGGCTATATAGCTGTACCTGTTTCCCAGAACAATACTTATACAAGCGTTTCAGGAAGTTGGACAGTACCTAATATTACATCCAATCGTCAAAATGCCTCAACCGCACAATGGATAGGCTTGGGAGGAGTAAATTCTGAAGATCTCCTTCAAATGGGAACTATAGAGGAGATACAAAATGGACAACCTATAGTTGAAGTTTTTTGGGAAAAATTGCCCGATGCTGCCCAGAATATAGTTAGTATCCCAATTGGCTCAACTATCAGTGTAACTATATCCAAGGCTTCGAATTCCACATGGAATTTAACATTCACTGCAACTACGCCTAAAGGAGAAGCAGTAACAAAAACTATATCCACTACCCTTGATTCTTCCTATGAGCAGAAAATAGGCACATCCGCAGAATGGATCAGCGAAGATCCGGCTAATCAGAACAATCAGCTTCTACCTCTAGCAAACGCGGATGAGGTAAAATATCAATCGGCCAAAGTCAATGGAAATTCATTATCTGATTCCAGCAACAAAATTCACCCTGTTGCCATGATATCAAATGGTGGAAATATCGCAATTTATCCCTCTGAGATCGGAGCAGATGGTGAATCATTTACAACAACTACTAACTCCAGTTACAACAATAACATCAACAGTATTTCCAATTTCAGACATAGATCCGATAATTTATCAAAACATATTTCAAGATATCCCGGAGATTATTCTCATTACAGACAACCTGCAGCAGCTGCTGCCTATTAGTCAAAAAAGAAGCCGGATAATTTCATAATCGGCTTCCGTTTTGAAGTGTAAAGCCAAAAAATATTATGTTAAATAACACAAAAACAGCATTATCATTCACAAATATAATGCTGTTTTTATATATATTAAATAGTATATAATTAAAATATCATGTCTCCTGCTTCAAAAAATACTTGATAGAAAAGAGGTGTTTCACAATAGGAAACAAGAAAAACAACTATGTGCTGTGTTATAAGGATCTATGTAAAAAATTCAGCCGGCGTCCCCTGGAAGAAATTGTCCAAAAAAGTGGAGCAAAATATGACGCTGAAAAGAATATGTTCACCTTAAAATACTTTAACAGGGAATATTTAATTTCCTATCCGGAAGGCTCTATTACATTAAAGGATTTTAATCACAACGATCTATCTTATGAATCCGATACGATAATGGATAAAATACTGATCATGAGCTATCTCTGCAGATGCACCAAAAGTGGACTGACCAATAAATGGGTACCCTACAGGGAAATAGAAGGTGTAGGCTGCACCTATGATTTTTTTGCCGGCCATGGTATAGACAAACTTACCAAATACTTCGGAAACAGAGATGAACTATTTCTAAAGGCCGGGAAAAAACTTGATGCTAAAAAACTATGCCTGGGAGATATGTCACTTCAGTTTAACATATTTCCAAATGTGCCCGTTGTACTGGTCTTATGGCTGGCAGATGAAGAATTCGAAGCCCAGGCAAACATCTTTTTTGACTCTTCTGCCTCAAAAGAAATTCACATAGAAGATCTGGCCTCCCTGTGCTCAAAGGCGGCTGACGAATTGATTAGATGTGCAAAACAAGTGGAAAATTTTTAAAAATGTTTACATATATATGGATAAGTGCTATTATATATATGTAAAGTAAATAGAATTGTTTGTGGGGGAACCGTTTCGGTTGAGAAGGTAAAACCTGACCCTTTGAACTTGATGTAGTTAACACTACCGTAGGGAAGCAAATATTTAAAATGTGTATTCGAGGAGTGTTTTCATCAGACACTCCTTTTTTTATTTAAAAATACAATGTTACAGGGGAGCCCATGTTGATAGGCTGAGAGTAAGATACTATCTTTTACCCTTATAACCTGATTTGGATAATGCCAACGTAGGGAAATTTACGCTGTTTTAAAAAACATTCAGAGTTTTTATATCCTATGGGAAGCATTTGCTCCCTATTTTTTTATCCATAAAATCAAGAAGGAGATTGATAAAATGAATTATACAACCCAGATGGATGCTGCCAGAAAAGGAATAGTCACGGAAGAAATACGTATAGTAGCCAAAAAGGAAAATATGGATGTCAAGGATCTCATGCACCTTATGTCCAAAGGCAAAGCTGTCATTCCAGCCAATAAAAATCATAAAAATTTAAGTGCAGAAGGCGTGGGAAAAGGGCTTAAAACAAAGATAAATGTCAATCTTGGCATTTCAAAGGACTGCTGTAATATAGATCTGGAACTTGACAAAGTGAAAAAAGCAATAGACATGAAAGCTGAGGCCATTATGGATCTAAGTTGTTTTGGGAAAACAAGAGAATTTAGAAACAAGTTAGTGGCTATGTCTCCTTCTATGATAGGTACTGTACCCATATACGATGCAGTTGGTTTTTATGATAAAGAATTAAAGGATATAACTGCTGAGGAACTTTTAAGCGTTATAGAAGCCCACGCAAGAGATGGGGTTGACTTTATGACCATCCATGCCGGTATAAATCTGGAAGCAGCACAGATATTCAAGAGAAACCCGAGACTTATGAATTTTGTCTCAAGAGGAGGCAGCTTGATGTATGCTTGGATGAACTTGAATAAGAGACAAAATCCTTTCTATGAATACTTCGATAAAATTCTTGACATATGTGAAAAATACGATGTAACCATAAGTCTGGGAGATGCCTGTAGACCTGGCTGTATAGATGATTCTACAGACGCAAGCCAGATAAAGGAACTCATGACCTTAGGTGAACTGGCAAAAAAAGCCTGGAAAAGAAATGTACAGGTAATGATAGAAGGGCCCGGTCATATGGCTCTTAATGAAATAGAAACCAACATGAAGCTTGAAAGAAAGCTGTGTCATGATGCTCCATTTTATGTACTAGGTCCCATAGTAACAGATATAGCACCTGGATATGATCACATAACAAGCGCCATAGGCGGCGCTATTGCTGCAACTTATGGAGCGGATTTTCTCTGTTATGTAACTCCTGCAGAGCACCTCAGACTGCCTGATTTGCAGGATATGAAGGATGGAATTATAGCCGCCAAAATAGCTGCCCATGCTGCAGACATTGCAAAGGAAATCAAAGGTGCAAGAAATTGGGACAACAAAATGGCTGAGGCCAGAAGAGCACTTGACTGGGAAAAAATATTAGATACTGCAATAGACCCTGAAAAAGCCAGAAAATACAGAAAGAGCTCAACACCTGAAGATAAAAAAACCTGTACCATGTGTGGAAAAATGTGTGCTGTAAGAAACATGAACAAGGTAATGGAAGGAAAAAACATAAATATCCTTCGGGATAAAGACTAGAACATCGATTCCAATTGCTTTTGAAATGAGGTGTAAAAATGACCGTAAATGGAGAAGAATTGGATTTTGCCCCCGAAACGACAGTATCACAATTACTAAACAAATTAAATATAGACGAAAACACCGTTGTAATTGAAGTGGATTTAGAGTTAGTAGACAGGGAACAGTACAAATCCAAAAAATTATCAAGCACTTCCAAAGTAGAAATAATCCGTTATGTCGGAGGTGGTTAGATAATTTACATTATATACAATAAATCAAAATTAAAGGAGATTTTAATTTATGGATGAACTTATAATAGCAAATAGAAAAATAAAGAGCAGGTTCTTTATTGGGACTGGTAAATTTACATCAAATGAAATAGTGCCTGATATAATAAAAAGTTCTGAAGCACAAATTATAACCGTAGCACTGAGACGTATGGATATCCACGCTGCAGAACCAAATGACAACATATTGAATTTTATAGATAAAAGCTGCATACTCGTGGCAAATACATCCGGTGCAAGAAATGCAGAAGAAGCTATAAGGCTCGCACATTTAGCTAAAGCAACAGGATGTGGAAATTGGGTTAAAATAGAAGTTATTTCAGATAGCAAATACTTGCTTCCCGACAACTATGAAACCTTAAAGGCTACTGAAGCCCTTGTAAAAGAAGGATTTGTTGTACTTCCCTATATAAGCCCGGATCTAATGGATGCAAAGAGACTTGTAGATGCCGGTGCCTCTGCAGTAATGCCTCTGGGTGCACCTATCGGGACAAATAGAGGTCTTAAGACAAAAGAACTATTAAAAATTATAATTGACGAAATAGATATACCA
The DNA here is from genome assembly GCF_020908015.1 of Clostridium aromativorans. Classification (NCBI taxonomy): domain Bacteria; kingdom Bacillati; phylum Bacillota; class Clostridia; order Eubacteriales; family Clostridiaceae; genus Clostridium; species Clostridium aromativorans. The sequence goes on along the minus strand of NZ_JAJJPB010000015.1, from coordinate 77,989 downwards.
GTTGTAGTGGATGCAGGTATAGGGAAGCCATCTCACGCCGCAGAAGCCATGGAGATGGGAGCCGATGCAGTACTTGCAAATACTGCCCTTGCAACAGCAGAAGACCCTGTACTCATAGCCGAAGCTTTCAAGCTTGCAATACAAGCAGGAAGGAAAGCTTTTCTTTCAAAACCCGGTGTTGAAAAAGAAGTCGCCGTAGCCTCATCTCCTCTTACAGGATTTTTAAGATAGGAAGTGTTTAAAATGACCTTTTATGATGTAGTGCAAAATTTAAAAGATTTTGATTATGAAAACTTTTTTAAAAAAGTTACAGACAGACAAATTGAAAAAATAATAGATAAAGAGGAACTGGATAAATGGGATTTTCTGGCGCTTCTCTCTCCTACTGCCGAAAAGCATATGGAAGAGATGGCTCAAAAATCTCACAGACTTTCACTTAAATACTTTGGAAGAAACGTTGTCATGTACACTCCCATGTACGTTGCCAATTACTGTTCAAATAGATGCGCTTACTGTGGATATAATTGTACAAATAAAATAAACAGAAAGGTACTCACTCTCGATGAAGTTGATACAGAAGCAAAAGCTGTACATGACATGGGGTTCAGACATGTAATAATTTTGACAGGAGAATCCAGAAAATATTCGCCTGTTTCCTATATAAGAGATTGTGTAAAAATAATGAACAAATATTTCAGTTCAATATGTCTGGAAATATACTCTCTTAAAAAGGAAGAATACAGAGAACTTGTTGAAGCCGGTGCAGATAGTCTTACTATGTACCAGGAGACCTACAACCAGGAAGTATACTCAAAGGTCCACCTTGGAGGTCCAAAGAAAAATTACAGATACAGACTTGAAACACCAGAAAGGGCCTGCGAAGCTGGTATATATTCCGTAGGTCTCGGCCCGCTTTATGGTCTCTATAACTGGAGAGAAGAAGCTTTTTTAGGTGGACTGCACGGTGCATATATACAAAAAAAATTTCCTGGAGTAGATGTGAATTTTTCAGTTCCACGGATAAGGCCTCATGCAGGTTTTTTCAAAGATCTGCATGAAATAAGTGACAAAAACATGGTACAAATACTGCTTGCACTTAAACTCTTTATTCCAAGATCAGGTACCAACATAACCACAAGAGAATCCAGGGAAATGAGGGACAATCTCATACCTCTCGGTGTCACCAAAATGTCTGCAGGCGTATCTACGGAAGTTGGAGGACATACTCAGGAGAATCCTGGTGAAATGCAATTTGACAACTCCGATAAAAGAAGCTTAACAGAGGTGAAACAGGCAATAATCAAAAAAGGATATTTTCCTGTAATGAAGGATTGGGAACCTATAGCACTATGAAACAAAAGCTATTTATAGTAACGAATAGAAAACTTGTAAAAAATAACAACATGCTTGATATAATAGAAAGTTCAGTACAAGCAGGTGCAGATGCCGTAATTCTACGTGAAAAAGATTTGGACTGTAGTAAAATAATTCAGCTTGCTAAAAAAATCAAAAAGATAACGGAACCTCAAAATGTACCTCTTATAATAAACGGCAATATGGAAGCTGCTCTAGAAGTAAATTCTGATGGATTTCACACAAATTATGCAGATTATATGAATGAACATTTTAAATTCAAGGGTATTTTAGGAGTATCTGTTCACAGCACTTTAGAGGCGGCAAATGTGCAAAAAAAGGGTGCAGATTACCTTCTGGCAGGACACATTTTCAAAACAAATTGTAAAAAGGGATTAGAACCCAGAGGAATTGCTTTTTTGGAAGATATGCTGAAAAATGTTTCAATTCCAATTATAGCAATAGGCGGTATAAATGAAAGCAACATAGATAAATTATTGAAAACTGATATTTATGGTGCTGCTGTAATGTCCCTTGTAATGTGTTCAGATGATCCATATCTTACGACACGAAATTTAAAAGAACATTTTTGAAAAATCAACAATTAAATTTTCCTCACCTACCATAATATGATGATTGGTTATCATAGAAACAGCTTAGCAATATTGAACTGCTAGGCCGTTTCTATACACAATATATGCATTATATTAAATGGATTATTTTTTAGTATAATCAGTTATGCCCAACCTATTTCCGAATGGATCTTCAAATTCTACAGCGCTGCTTTCCACAGTATTAGAATTTATACTGCTGAAAGAGATTCCAAATGCAGGCACTTTCATCGAAGGCAAATGATTATATATATAGGTCCCAACGTTCTTCTTTAATTAGATGGTCTGTCCACGTAGTATTATCAGCTGATTCAGTTAGCTTAAATCCATAATTTCCATAAAGATAACGGGCTGTTTTGAGTACATCAGCAGTCCATAAAAAAATATGCTTATAATTCTTCTCTCTACAAAAATTAATTGCCGTGTCTAAAAGCATGTGACCTAATCCATTATTTCTTTCACTTGGATCAATTAAAAACCATCTAAGCTGCGCTAAAGAAGAATCTGTTTTATCTGCAGCTATAGCTATTACGCCAACGGATTTATTACTTTCTTCTGCAATCCATATATTTTCTAAATCCGGATTATGTTTTTTATGAAATTCAATTAAATATTTCTCAACATAATCTCCAAATATATTACCAAACCCAAACTCCTTTTTATATAATTCTCTATGTTTTTCAATAATGTATTTTATATCACTTTCTCTATATGATCTAATATTGAAAGCTCTTTTACCATAAGACAGTAATTTCATAATACATTCCATTGAATTAACTAAACTTTCCTTTTCACTTTCATCTAAGTGATCTATTAGATTAGAAATTTGTTTATCAGATCTTTTTGAAAGATTTGATAGGACATTCCTACCGTTTTCTGTCAATTCAAGGAAATTCAAACGTCCATCCCCAGAACATTTTTCTTTAGTAATCAATTCATCCGATTTAAAGCGATTTAAGATCCTACTTAAGTATCCCTTATCAATATTTAGTTTATCAATCAAAATATTAGCGGTACATTCTTTAGTTTTATTAATCTCAAAAAGTATACGAGCTTCCGTTAATGAATATGCACTATCCAGTATACCTTGATTTAAAAGTCCCAAGACATTTGTATAAAATCGACTAAAAATTCTTACCTCTGATATTGTGTTTAAGTTTCTATTTTTCATAAAATCACTCCAAACTAGTTTATTTATTCTCATAAAAATAATTATAAGCAAACTAGTTGACTTAGTCAAATAGTTTTAACACTCTATCTGTATATTTTTAATATCAATTATTTATTTGCATTTCTTATCTATCATACAAACCTTTCTTAAAAGGAATTCCATTATAAAAACAGAAGTTTTTTAAGCTTATAAAGTTTTATCAATTTATCACAATAAATTCTCAACTGCTTGTACTCTTCGTAACCTGATTTATGTATTTATCTAGTTTTTGACTTGCCTCTAATATTTCACTATAATCCGCCTCTTCCTCAATTAATTTATGTAATCTCTCTCTCAAATCGTTTACTTTATCATTTATCACGTAAATTTCAACCTGCCTTTCTTATAAATAACAATTAAAGTTTAACATTTATACAAATTATTGCAAAACACTTTTAAATTATATCACAAAAATCGCTTGTTGTAGATTATAGTATGAAGACAATTTGTAACATTTTTTTTAAAATTAAATCCGAGAGGTGGTTTACATGACATTAGAAAATGCACTTGCTATAACTTTAAGAAACCGCAGAATAAAATGTGGATTATCTCAGGAGGATCTTGCACATGAATGTAATGTTGACAGAACCTATATCAGCATGATTGAACGCCAGAAGCGAAATCCAACTTTAAACATCATTTTTAGAATCTGCAAAAGTTTAGATATAAAAGCTAGTGACTTTATTTCAAGTATCGAAAAAGCAATGGAAAGCAATTAAAAAGCAATATTATTTTCGCGTTAACTTGATTCATATTTATAGATAATTTGAATAGAGTTAAAAGACCTCACCTTTTACAGATGAGGCCTTTGTCATAGAATACAGATAGGCTCTTTTGTAGGACTCTAGAACGTATCACAGCTTCTCTGTATAAATCATCCGCTCTACTTGAGTTGAAGCCAGTTTCCTACCAGTAGGTACAACATATTTCTCAGCCATTTCATCATAACCTATATCCTCAATCACCCGCCATCCATATTCTTTTAGAAAATTAGGCCATTCTACCGGCTCCATTCCAAAAATCCAGATCTTATTTATCACATATTTTTCATATATCTTGTCCCATCTATACTTAGATTGACCTTGAATAAAATCCTTACGAACATACGTGAAAACAAGACGACTTCCCGGTGCAGCTTTTGAAAGAAAGTCAAATGTTGATCTAATACCTTCTTCAGTTAAATATTGTGTAACACCCTCCCATATGAAAAATGTTCGTTTATCTGCCAAATACCCATGAGATTTCAATTTAGTGTTTATATCTTGATGGTCAAAGTCTATTGGAACAAGCTTTACATGTGATGGAATAGTTTCGAACACTTTGCCAAGTTGAATCTTCTTAGCTTCAATGTTTTTGGGTTGATCTAGCTCCCAAACGGGAATATCAGAAAGCTCTTTCAATCTATATGCACGAGTATCAAATCCAGCTCCTAAATTCACTACTGCTCCGATCTTATTGACTGAATCTATTAGCTCTTCATCTATATACCGTTTTCTACACATCATACAGCTCCAGAGACCAGGAAAGTTTTTCTCAGTAATTCGCACCATCCAATTTCTAACTGAGTTAAGATGCATCATCCATAAAAAACCTCTTCCAGAGGGTAGTATTTGATCTGCCAAGTTATCGTCGATAATACGCTCTGTTTCAGGAAAATATTGTTCAATAGCTACAAGTGCTGTCGGATCTGTTCCTGTTTTAGTTGCTGCTTTTGTCATTATATATTTCTCCTTTTAGTTTACATTTTATTTTAATTTACATAATATTTATACTGTTTACTACAAAGCTTTTTGTTTTTTCTCTATCAATTGGCTGCTGTAAAGTGCACAGCATTTAAATTCCCTCTCTATATTATTGTAAAATAGTATACTTATGGAATTATATTTTTTATCCACTATCTTTCCTCCTCCGTATAATTTGTGAACTACAGCATCTCCTATTTTTAAATGCAACTTTTCAGCATAATCATATGTACTAAATATACCGCACTCCTTTATGAATCTGGACACCTGAACTGTTTTTCCCCTTATGGTACTGCTGCAGCACAAACTCAAATTATCTATGGCCCTTGTAATTCCCACATAAAATAAGCGCCTTTCTTCCTCGAGATTATTCTCAATGCTGTTCTCATGGGGCAAAAGTCCTTCACTGCAGTTTACTATATATACATTTTTAAATTCCATTCCCTTCACACCATGAATTGTACTTAATATGACCCTGTCTTTTTCTTTAGCACTCTGCTCTATAGTGTTTTTCACCTTAGTTACATGATCTAAAAACTCATCTATTGTGTCAAAATCCTCACAAGAAGCTTTGAATTCGCGTAAGATATGCTGAAATTCTTCCAAATCTCTGTTTGATTTACTACAGTAAACTTTTAAGTAATCCAGGTAATTCACCTTATTTAATATGAATTCCACAGCATCCTTTAATTTTATTTTGTTCAGTTTTTTCATCTTTTTCTGAAGATCATCCAGAACTTTAAGCTGAAAAATGGGAATATCATCTATTTTTCTTAAAATTTCAAAGCAGTTTTCACTTACTTTGTTTCTTCTCACCTTTTCTATGTTTACCCTTCCTATATATCTAAAAGGTTTATTTATAATAGACATAAAACTTTCTTTATCACACATATCTACAGAAAATTTAAAATACGCTATTAGATCCCTGCATATAAAATGATCAAAAAAATTATACTGTACATCCAACAATTTAAATTTTATATTGTATTTCAAAAAGGCATCTATTAGAATTCTTGATTCTATGTTGGTTCTATAAAGTACGGCAATATCTTTGTGTCCATATCTACCTTTATCTACAAGCTTCTCTATGGATTTTGCCACATAGTAAGCCTGTTCTTTTTCTCTTGGAAATATCTTAAAACCAATTTCCCCATTTTCCTGTCTACTACTGCAAATAGATTTCAAATTTCTATTTTTATTATTATATATAACACTTTTGGACATTTCAACTATATTCTTTGCACTTCTATAATTTATTTTTAAAAAAAGCTTTTCTCCATCTTGAAAGTATTTTTTAAAATCCACCATGCTGTCAGGCCTGGAACCTCTAAAGGAATATATACATTGATCTTCATCTCCCACTGCGAACAGATAATTATACCTGCCGATTAATTGTAAAATTTCTATCTGCACTTTGTCACAATCCTGAAATTCATCCACCAGTATATATTTGAATTTTTTTCTGTAATAGTCCAAAATGTTTTTATCTTTTCGAAAAATTTTTTTAACTTTCAATTGAAGATCGTCAAAATCCATTAAACCATTTACTGCCTTATATTCTTCATATTTATTAAAACATTCCACAAATACAGTCTTGTCTGATTTACTCTTGAAGTCTTTTATATTATATCCTGTATTTTTTAAAAGAGATATATCATTTAAAATTTCTTTTACTTTTTCATCACCTATGGAATTCAAATATGATACGAGTACATTTTTGACTAATTGACATGCTTTTGGCAATGATATCATTTCTATTTTACCTCTGTATTTTTTCAGTATATTATAGTACAGAGAATGAAAAGTTCCAAAGAAAGGTATATTTTCTGTATTTGAAATTGATAAATACCTGTTTCTCATGTCAAAAGCAGAGGATCTTGTAAAAGTTATCACCAATATGTCTTCTGGATCAACCTTTTTAGTGTTTATTAAATAATTCACCCTATTTATAATAACCGTCGTCTTGCCTGAACCCGGTGGCGCACAGATCATTACATTTTTTAGCTCACTATGTACCGCCCTTATTTGATTTATATCTAAATTATATTCCATTGCATCTACTCCTCACATTTGTAATCAACCTATTGAATCCCATAATCCTTGTAATATTTTATGTTAAGTATTACAATATGTATATACATAATTTTGTTCACAATTACCCAAATTAAAACATAAATAGAGGAGATTTTTATTATGAAAAGCTCGAAAAATTTTGACATTACAAATGGAAGGAATCTTACTATGCTGGTAGATTTCTATGAATTCACCATGGGTAATGGGTATTTTGAAAACAATATGGGAAATAAAATAGCTTATTTTGACATGTTCTTCAGGCGTATCCCGGACAATGGAGGATATTGCATTATGGCTGGAGTTCAGCAGATTATAGAATACTTATCAAATTTAAAATTTTCCCAGGAAGACATAGAATATCTAAAGACCAAAAAACAATTTTCAGAAGAATTTTTAAATTATCTTAAAAATTTTAAATTTTCCTGTGATGTGTGGGCTGTACCAGAAGGAAATCCAGTATTTCCCGGTGAACCTCTTGTAACTGTAAGAGGTCCTGCCATTCAAGCCCAGTTCCTTGAAACCATGATACTTTTGACTATAAACCACCAGACCTTGATTGCCACAAAGGCAAATAGAATTTGTAAAGCTGCAGGCAAAAGACCTGTAATGGAATTTGGCTCTAGAAGAGCCCAGGGTCCCGATGCAGCAATGTATGGTGCCAGAGCTGCAGTTATAGGCGGCTGTAGTTCCACAGCCTGTACTATAGCTGACCAAATGTTTGGAATACCAGCTGTTGGAACTATGGCCCACAGTTGGATACAACTATTTCCTTCTGAATACGAGTCTTTTAAAGCCTGGGCAAAAGTATATCCAAATAATTGTATACTTTTAATAGATACTTACAATGTACTGAAATCAGGTTTACCCAATGCAATAAAGGTTTTCAAAGAATTTTTGATCCCCAACGGTTACAAACCAAAGGGCATAAGAATTGACAGCGGCGACATAACCTATTTGACCAAAAAATGCAGAAAGATATTGGATGAAGCTGGTCTTTCAGAGGTAAAAATAGTTATTTCAAACTCTCTGGATGAATTCATCATAAGAGATGTACTTAGCCAGGGTGCCTGTATAGATTCTTTTGGCGTTGGTGAAAGGTTGATAACTGCAAAATCGGAGCCTGTATTTGGAGGAGTATATAAATTATCCGCTATAGAGGATGAAAATGAAAATATAATACCTAAAATAAAGATAAGTGAAAACGAAGAAAAGATAACCAATCCTGGATTTAAAAAAATATATAGAATTTACAATAAAGAGGAGAATAAAGCCATTGCAGATTTGGTGGCTTTACATGATGAAAAAATAGATACAGATAAGCCTCTGGAAATATTTGATCCTGTGTTTACCTGGAAAAGGAAAAAAATAAAAAATTATTATGTTAAAGAATTGATGGTAAAAATATTTGACAAGGGACACCTTATATATGAAAGTCCAGATGTAAGAGATATTAAAGCTCTAGTACAAGAGGAAACTTCTAAACTTTGGCCTGAAACACTGAGGTTTGAAAATCCCCATCATTATTATGTAGATCTATCCAAAAAGCTTTGGGATTTAAAACATCACTTACTTGGAAAATATTCTGATACCTACGATGAATAGGTTCAGCTCAATTTATTATTTGGAAGATTTTCGGCAAAAGTCGAAAATCTTCATTTTTCATATCCTCATAGTCCTTTAAAAATTGCTTTTTATCATATCTGCAAATTTTTTTACTATATAGGCTGTAAATCCCCAAATTACATATTCCCTATACTGGTAAAAGTATTCTGTTATTTTTCCACTTCTAAATTTATAGTTTTTCCCGTTTACCACAAGCTTGTATGGAAATTTCTTTCCAGGTTTTGAAACCACAGGCATTTCATAGACAAGAGGAGTATTTTCCATAAAGAATTCTAAAGGCACCTTGAAGATATGATCCACTTCACTTTTGCTTGGAATTATATTCTTCTTACTCACCTTGCATACAAAGGGATACATTATAAAATTATAGGGCGTTACAACATAATCCATTTCACCTATAACCTCTACATCTTCTCTTTTTAAATTTAATTCTTCCATGGTCTCCCTCACAGCCGTATCCTGAGGAGTTTCACCTTTTTCCATTTTTCCTCCCGGGAAACATATATCCCCCGGCTGATGCTTTAAATTTAAGGCCCTTACTTCAAAAATTATATCTAATCTTTTTTCTTCTTCACAAAGGGGAATTGCCACTGCGCTTTTACTAAAATCCCCCATAATTTTTCCTTTTCTACCTCTAAATATATGCTCAATTCTTTCTATCAAATCAATACCTCCTAGAATACAATAGTTCTCAATTGTAAAATACACTTCTTAATGATATACTTTAAAATGTCATAATTAATTATATAATATGTTTTAGATAAAATATACATATCAAGTGATTCTTAAGTTCAGATAGAGTTTGCTTATAAAGAATACTTACTCCATCTGAACTTTAGAAGAACTTATCCCGGCGCATAGCAGTGCTTATCGTGAGCTTTAAGAAGTTGAAGTATTAACACTGGTAGCGTTCGGATAAATTTTGGACAAGTGGAGTGATGCACTTTGAAGCATAGAATAAACATACTATTATATCTCTTCATATTTATATTTTCTTTAAATTACAAAGTATCTGCTGCTGACTTAACTAAAAATCCAAAACCCGACATTTACGGAAAAGCGGCTATAACAATAGACATGCAAACAAATGAAATAATATATGAAAAAAACCCTGATACAAGAGTGTATCCAGCCAGTACTACAAAACTTCTCACAGCTATTCTGCTTGAAAAAAACAAAAAGCCAAAGGATATGCTGGCTTATACTGAGGATGCCAAAAATCAACCCACTTCTTCTTTAAATAAAGACATCCATCCTATTAAGGTAGGAGATTCAATGACTGCAAAGGATGTAATGAGCGGGCTTTTGATGCACTCAGCCAACGATCTGGCCTATGTAATTGCAGAAAATATATCCAAAAATGCAAGTGATTTTTCCAAAAAAATGAATGAATATATAAAAAAACTTGATTTGAAAAACACCCATTTTGTTACTCCAAATGGCCTGCATAATCCAGATCATTATTCTACGCCCTATGACATGAGCATAATTGCAAGAGAGGCCTTTAAAAGCTCCTGGATAAAAAATACCATGGGAACTTACCAGACTACAGTAAAAACTTCCAGTGGACTTACTTTCCCCATTAAAAATACAAACAAGCTATTGGGAAAAGACGGCTGTATTGCAGGCAAGACTGGGTACACAGTACCTGCTGGGAGGTGTCTTGTGGCTATATACAGCCGAAACGGAAGACAGATATTAGGAGTAGTAATGAACTCAATATACGATCCTAAAGATACCTATGTATTCAATGATATGGAAAAAATAATAAACTGGAGTTATAATGAGCCAAGAAGTATTTTATATAAAAAGAATTCCATAATTGAAAAAGAGATTGTAAAATACAGACCTCTGTATTTTACAGGTCCCTATATAAATATAAAAGTTCCTATAAAAATTAAAGAAAATGTAACCTATTATGCTAATGACCTCAATAAAAAGGAGCTAAAGAGGAACATAAATCTTTCAAATACCACTTCAAAAGCTTTAAAGGGTGAGGTCCCATTAGGTGATTTGACTATAAAAGAAAGAAATTTCTCTAAAAGTTATAAAATCTATTCTGATTTATCAAAACAGGAACTTTTCAAGAAAAGTATTCCCATTTACTTGAAAGCTTTACTGTTATTTTTCATATGCTGTCTGGTAATAAAAATTATTCAAAAAAGAAATTCTATCACCAGATAGAATTCAGCAAACAAATTTTACGGCAAAGGGCAGCGGCTAAATATATATCCGCTGCTCTAAAACTGAATATTAAAAATCTACTTTTTTCCCATCATATATATATTGGAAAAGTTTTTTCATTTCATCTTCGGTTACCTTTGCAGGATTAGCCCCAGTACAGGCATCTTCCATTGCATTGTGAGATATAAAATCAAGATTTTCCTTGAAATCACTCTCACTAATTCCGTAATCCTTCAATGTGAGAGGAATATTCATATTCCTGTTCATATTTCGAATCATTGCCGTTAATGAATCTATCAGTTCATTGTCATTTTCTCCTTTAAGTTTAAGAACTCTAGCTATATCTGCATATCTCTCTGGACAAGCACCCTTATTAAAATCTATTACATAGGGTAAAAATATAGCATTGGCACACCCATGTGGTATATGAAAAACTGCACCGGTTTTATGCGCCATACTGTGTGTTATTCCCAGAAGTGCATTTGAAAATGCCATTCCTGCCAGACATTGAGCTATGTGCATATGCCCTCTTGCTTCCATATTTCCTTTATAGGATTTCAATAAGTATTTGTTAATCATCTCTATAGCATGAAGTGCAAGCGGATCTGAAAAATCAGAATGCAAGCTTGCTACATAAGCTTCTATTGCATGGGTCAATGCATCCATTCCAGTATATGCCGTAAGTTTTTTAGGCATGGTCTCCGCAAGTTCGGGATCAATTATTGCCACATCCGGGGTTAAATTGAAATCAGCCATAGGGTATTTTATTTTGGTCTTATAATCTGTTATAACTGAAAATGAAGTTACTTCAGTTGCTGTTCCGCTGGTAGATGGTATGGCTACAAATTTTGCTTTTTGCCTTAATTTAGGAATCCCGAAAGGAACCACTGCTTCTTCAAAGGTAAAATCAGGGTATTCATAAAATATCCACATGGCTTTAGCAGCATCAATAGGTGATCCTCCACCTACTGCTATTATGCAATCCGGTTTATATTCACTCATGATCCTGGCACCCTTCATGACAGTATCAACGGATGGATCCGGTTCTACTCCTTCAATAAGCTTAACCTGTATATTTGCTTCCTTTAAATAAGATTCTATCCTGCCTAAAAAACCAAATCTTTTCATAGATCCCCCGCCTACAACCACTACAGCTTTTTTAGCATCTAAATCCTTTAAATGCTCTAATGAATTTTTGCCAAAATAAATATCCCTTGGCAGCGTAAATCTTTCCATAATTTTAATTCCTCCAATTTATTAATACTATATGTTTTAAAAAACAATACATACAGTATATCATACAGCAATATATATGCCAAAAATTAACACCCGGTTTTTCTGTACATTCCTACCCCTTTAAATTTTGTGTTCATTTTTCTATCATATTACGTCTTAAACGGCGTCTTTTTTTTGAACAGTGTTCGATTTTATATCACTTTTACATCATTTTCCAATCTACTTCCCCTATAAATAGCCGTAAGTCCTGTACGTACAATTTCCTTAATTCCATATGACTTCATAATATCAATAAAAGCAGATATCTTTTTTTCATCACCAGTTGTTTCAATTGTAAGGCTTTTTTCATCCATATCCACTACGTTACTTCGAAAAGCATTTACAATTTCCATAACAATTAATTTACTGTTTGAATCCACAGATACCTTCACCAGACACAATTCCCTGTAAACAGCTTGGGTATCCGTCAGATCTATTACTTTTATAACTTCAATCAATTTGTTTAATTGCTTGCTTATCTGTTCAAATATATGATCATTCCCCAATGAGACAATAGTCATCCTTGATATTTTAGGGTCTCCTGTAACCCCTACAGTAAGGCTGTGTATGTTGTACCCTCTTCTGCTGAAGAGTCCAGCTATTTTACTCAAGACCCCAGAATGATTTTCCACTAATACTGACAGTACATATCTTTTTATGCTGCTCAACTCCCTTCTAAAATGTACTTTCACCTGGATCCACCATACATTCTATTAAAAAAGCCCTGTCTGAATGCAATGCTTCCTGAAAAGCTTCTTTAAATTCATCATCATTTCTTACTCTTTTCGCTGGCAATCCATAGGATTCCACCAGTTTAATAAAATCCGGGTTGTATTTAAAATTAACTTCAAACTCTTTAAGGCAGTTATTCCTTTGAATTTCCCTAACCAATCCAAGTCCTGAATTATTGAAAAGCACTATAATTATATTTATCTTTCTTTCCAAAATAGTACCAAGCTCAAACATACTCATCTGGAAACCACCATCACCAACAAAGGCTACCACTTCTTTATTAGGGCATCCTATTTTTGCCCCAATAGCCGACGGGATAGAGTAGCCCATGGTGCCAAGGCCTCCAGAAGTGAGAAATTTTCTTTTGCCTATAATTTTAAAATTACGTGCACACCAAATTTGATTCTGTCCTACATCTGCAGTTAAAATTGCATCCTTTTCCAATACTTGAGATACATTGTCAAGAACATATCTGGGATTTACCTTCTCCGTGCCCCTCCTTTGGGACTGCATACTTTTTTCCCATCCTCTTATTTTGCACATCCACTGTGTTGTATCTAAAGGGCATATTCTTTCAGATAATTTCTCTAAAATATTTTTTATATCTCCTACTACTGGAATGTTTACATTTAAATTTTTACCTATTTCAGCAGGATCAATATCTATATGAATTATATCTGCTTTTTTTGCAAATTGACTTATGCCGCAAGTCGTTCTATCTGAGGCTCTAGTTCCAATGAGTATTAAAACATCTGCATTATCTACGGCCCTATTGGCATAATCAAAACCATGGGTTCCTATCATACCTATATAGTAATCACTTTCCTCATTCATCGCGCCCTTTCCCATTAGTGTATGAACAACAGGTATATGGGATTTTTCTATAAATTCTCTCAATTGCCTTTCACCTTCAGAAAGAATAACACCTCCACCCACACATATGAGAGGGCTTTTACTGATTTTAATTCTACTCACTATTTTTTTTATCTGTCCAGGATGTCCTTCTATAGTTGGTTTGTACCCCCTTATATTCACGGTTTTTGGATATTGAAAATCATCAATATCTTCATCCATTATGTCTACAGGTATGTCTATAAGTACCGGACCATTTCTTCCGGTTTGAGCTATATAAAATGACTCTTTTATAATTTTAGGTATATACTCCGACTTTTTCACAAGAAAATTATATTTTGTAAAGGACTCAGTAGCCCCTGTAATATCCAATTCCTGAAAAACATCCCTCCCAATCAATGTAGATTTTACCTGTCCTGTAATAATAACCATTGGAATCGAATCCATGTAAGCAGCAGCAATGCCTGTAATAATATTTGAAGCACCTGGCCCTGACGTTACAATACAAACTCCGATTTTTCCGGTAGCCCTGGCATATCCACTGGCTGCATGACCTGCCGCCTGCTCCTGCCTTACAAGTACATGTTCAATATCTGATTTTCTCAAAGCCTCATACATGGGAATAACCGTAGCACCTGGATACCCAAATACCACCTTCACATTTTCTTTTTTTAAACATTGGATGATTGCTTCAGCAACTTTCATATCTATATCTCCTCGTATATTTTCTGTTTTCTTCCCTTTATAAGAAAGTTCAATATATTTTTTATGCACAATAAGTAAAAATATTTGCCTATTGTGCATAACCAAAATTGCAGAACCTATTTATCCACTTTTTTGAATTTACTGGCCCAGTAACTCGCCAGAGTGGGACCTGAAATATTGTGCCATACACTGAATATTGCCGCCGGTATGGCTGACACAGGAGAAAAAAAGTTCATGGCAAGTGAAACACCTAAAGCCGAATTCTGCATTCCAACCTCGAATGAAACTGCCTTTCTTTTTGCATAATCCATTTTCATTGCCTTGGCAGCCAGATATCCAAACAAGAAACCAAACAAGTTGTGAAGTACAACAGCTCCTATGGCAATTGCAGCAGTAGTAATAAGCTTTTTGGAATTTGCTCCTACAACTCCGCCAACTATTAAAACTATGGCTATCACCGAGACAATAGGTAATACATTTACCACTCTGGAAGCCGTTTTGCCTGCAACCTTATTGAAGACAACTCCAAGAACAATAGGCAGTATCACTATTTTGGAAATATCAACAAACAGTGCCGCAGCAGGTATGTCAACCCATTTTCCTGCCAATAACAATATAAGAGCCGGTGTAAAAATAGGAGCTAAAATTGTGGATATGGAACTTATACACACCGAAAGTGCCAAATCACCTTTTGCTATAAAACACATTACATTGGATGCAGTACCGCTTGGGCAGCACCCTACAAGTATTACACCAATTGCAATATCCTTTGGTAATTTTAAAAATACACACAATGCATAAGCTACAGCCGGCATTATAATGTAGTGTGCTATGATACCCACCAGTACATCCTTGGGTCTTGTGAAAACTTCTTTAAAATCTTCTTTCTTTAGAGTCATTCCCATTCCAAACATTATGATTCCAAGCAAGAGTGACACTCTGGGGACCACCCATAAAAATGTATTAGGCCTCATCAAAGCTATTATGGCAATTATTATAACTAAAAGTGCAAAATATTTATTGCAAATGGTACTTATTTTTTTAATCAACTAATTTTCTCCTTCCACGTCTATTTGAGTATCGCCCCGGTATTAGCAGAAGTTACTAACTTTGCATATCTGGACAAATATCCTGTTTTTATTTTGGGCTCAGGTTTTACATACTTCTTCTTTCTCTTCTCAATTTCTGCAGAATTCACTTTCAATTCTATCTTTTTGTTTGTGATATCTATAAATATGGTGTCCCCTTCTTCTACAAGACCTATCAGTCCGCCTTCCATGGCCTCTGGAGATATATGTCCGATAGATGCTCCTCTTGTGGCTCCTGAAAATCTTCCATCTGTGATAAGGGCCACATCCTTGTCAAGTCCCATGCCTGCTATTGCAGAAGTAGGTGAAAGCATTTCCCTCATTCCAGGCCCTCCTTTAGGTCCCTCATACCTTATTACAATTACATCCCCTCTGTTTATTTCATTTCCGAAAATGGCCTTTACCGCCTCCTCTTCTGAATTGTATACTCTTGCAGGTCCTTCATGTACCAGCATCTCCGGTGCTACTGCAGATTTTTTAACTACTGCCCCATCAGGTGCAAGATTTCCCCTTAATATTGCTATTCCACCTTCACTGCTGTAAGGCTCATTTATATGTTTTATGACCTCATAATCAAGTACCCTATAATTTCTTATATTTTCACCTACGGTTTTTCCCGTGATAGTCAATGCATCTTCATTTATCAGATCTTTTTTTGAAAGTTCATTCATAATGGCTTCTATTCCGCCTGCCATATGCAGATCCTCCATATGATGCTTCCCGCTTGGACTTAATTTTGTGAGACAGGGAGTTTTTTTACTTATTTCATGGAACAAATCCAAATCAAGTGTAATACCTGCTTCATGTGCAATTGCCGGAAGATGAAGAACCGTATTGGTTGAACCTGCCATAGCCATATCCACAGTTATGGCATTCTTAAATGCGCTTAAAGTCATTATGTCTCTTGGCTTTCTGTCATTCTTCACGCAATCCATAACGTACATACCTGCATATTTTGCCAGCTGATTTCTCTCCCCGGTCTGGGCAAGTGCAGTTCCATTCATAGGAAGCCCCATTCCAAGAACTTCGGTAAGACAATTCATGCTGTTTGCCGTAAATAGTCCGGAACAGCATCCGCACCCTGGACATGATCTTTTAACCTCTTCCTCCAGCTGCTCTTCTGTTATTTTACCGTCACTGCAGGCCCCTACCTGCTCTATACATGTACTGAAATCCAGTGTTCTGTCATTCAATCTGCCTGCTCTCATAGGTCCTCCGCTTACCACAACAGCCGGTATATTGAGTCTTGCAGCTGCCATCAGCATTCCAGGGACTATCTTGTCACAATTTGGTATTAAAACAAGTCCGTCAAATTCGTGAGCCAGTGCCATTGCTTCAATTGAATCCGCTATAAGTTCTCTTGACGGAAGTGAATACTTCATACCTATATGTCCCATGGCTATTCCATCGCAAACTGCAATTGCAGGAAATTCCATAGATGTTCCACCGGCCATGGCCACCCCCAGCTTAGCTGCTCTCGCTATTTCATCCAGGTGCATATGTCCTGCAACAACTTCGTTTTGTGAATTTACTATTCCAATTAAAGGCTTTTCAATTTCCTCCTTTGTAAATCCCATTCCATACATAAGTGCCCTAGCCGGTGCACCTTTGATTCCCTTTTTTGCTAAATCGCTTCTCATTTTGAAAATTCCTCCTCAAACTCATATTACCGAACTATCTCCTATATTAAAATCCACTATATTATATAAACAGTTTAGGCCTGCAGGTTCTCACCTCTGTCCCGCTCTCTGTGAAGCCTTATACTGCTTATTTCTTACCTCACGTACCTATATTATTTAAAAGCCCCTTTTTATTTATACGAAAGCTACCATTGCTAACAGCCTCCAGCTTTTTCAAATTTTGGAGTCAGTAAGCACTGCTACGCTCCTGTATTGGTTCTTCTATGGTTTGGTATGTAAAATCATTCTATATAAAAAACTTTACCAAACCTAAGAATCACCTTATACGAAAGCTGACATCTGTCAAAGCTCCCCAGCTTCTCCAAAATAGAGAATAGACAGTGACAGCCCCCAAATACCATATTTACATCAAATTATTCATTATCCGGATTTTCATTTATCCAAGGCATCATAGATCTGAGTTGTTTGCCAACTTTTTCGATGGTGGAATTTTGCTCCAGCCTTCTTCTTGCAGTAAACTTTGGTCTTCCTGTTTGATTTTCAAGCAGCCAGTCTCTCGCAAATGTTCCATCCTGGATTTCTCCAAGAACTTTTTTCATCTCAGCCCTTGTATTTTCATTTATTATTCTCTTGCCAATTTTATAATCTCCATATTCTGCAGTATCACTGATGGAATACCTCATTTTATTTATTCCACCTTCGTACATCAGATCAACTATCATCTTCATCTCATGCATGCATTCAAAATATGCATTTTCCGGAGCATATCCTGCCTCTGTAAGGGTATCAAAACCTGCCTTTATAAGTTCAACAATTCCTCCACAAAGTACTACTTGTTCTCCAAATAAGTCTGTCTCTGTCTCTACTCTAAATGTAGTGGTCATGACACCTGCCCTTGTTCCTCCAATTCCTTTGCCATAAGCCAGTGCAATATCTTTTCCTTTTCCTGTAAAATCCTGATATACTGCATAGAGACATGGAACTCCAGCACCCAGTGTATATTCTCTTCTAACTATATGTCCTGGTCCCTTAGGTGCAATCATAAGTACGTCCACATTCTTAGGTGGAACTATCTGGTTAAAGTGGATGTTGAATCCATGAGCAAAGAAAAGTGCATTTCCTTCCGACAAATTATCTTTTATGCTTTCCTCATAGACCTGTTTTTGTTTTTCATCCGGAATGAGGACTGCTACAATGTCAGCCTGTTTAACAGCTTCAGCTGTTTCATATACCTTGAATCCATAATTCTCAGCTTTTTTCCAGGATTTACTGCCCTTATACAATCCAACTATCACATCAAGACCGCTGTCCTTTAAATTTAAAGCCTGTGCATGTCCCTGACTTCCAAAACCTAAAACAGCTATCTTTTTTCCTTTTAAAAGATCCAGATTAGCATCCTCATCATAATAAACTTTTAATTTTTCCATAATATTTTTCCTCCCAGATAATTTTATTTTTGCCGTTTCCCCTTATTTAATTAAGCAAAAATTATGACTATTGCAAATTTTATGACTATTAATTTTGGCATACCTCTACTCTTTGCTTTAATTCAAACATATAGCTAAATCAAAAACAGAAACCCTAAAATTTTGTATAAAAAAATGACCAACATTCTCTCCTTGGGGCGAGAAGTTTGGTCACGCGGTACCACCCAAAATTTTTACTCAGAATAATAACGGTATTACCGGTAAAGCCTACTCAAAGTTCAGCTCACAACTTAAAGGCTACCTTCAATAGTTGTATTTATGAGTTCCCACCAAAATCTCACTCTCTAAAAAATATTCCCTATTTACTCTTCCTCATCATTGTCTTTATACTCTATATTATACAAAATACAAATCTTTTTAACAATTTACTTAATCAAAATTTAGTGTATGTGACGATAATAATCCTTCATTCTCAGAATGTCAAGAGTTTTTTTGCAAAAATTTTATTTTTTTTCAGCATTATTTTTTCCTACATTATATACAAAAAATAAATTTTTTATTTTAGAACTAGCTGTTGACATGCCTATTTTTTTATAGTATAGTATATGCAATAAATATAAAAAACCTTGACGGAGAAGAGTAGGCAAAAATATGCTTTAAGAGAATGGGGATTTGGTGAGAACCCAGAAGCTAAAGTTGCTGAAAATCACTCCTGAGTTGCATGCTGAAATTTGTATAAAGTAAGCTATGCCGGCACAGCCGTTAGACGTATGAGTAATAATTTGGGTGGTACCGCGGTAGACTTTCGCTCCATAAGGAAGATTGTCTGCTTTTTTTATACCATATTTTTATACTAATCATCTATTTAATCAATTATTTTATTCAAAATTATCAGTGTATATAATTAAAACCAATTGAATATTTATATATTCCTGTATTTTTCATTTTACCTGCAGGCTATCATTGTCTATTCAATGTACAATTTGCAATTGGCAGTAAACAGATAATGGTGATTTTCGCTGACAGTTGAAAATTTGCTATATCTAAAATCATGCTATCTTTTAACATATACTTTTTTATTTAGTGTTGTATTATTTTTGTAAATTTACTAAAATAAGTTTTTTATTTATCACTTAAAAAGTCTGAGTTATCCAGAACTTTTTAAGTGATTTTTGTTGCATTTATTTTAATCTTTTAAATATACAATTATTAGATTTATATCCGTCATTATCCCCTTAAAGATGTCTCATCCATAAGGTAACGATCAACCTGCCGTGCTACCTTTCTTCCATCTTTTAAGGCCCAAACTACCAGTGACTGACCGCGTCTCATATCTCCGGCAGCAAATATTCCTTTTTTGCTGGTCATATAATTTTGATCTGTCTTCACGTTTCCTCTTGCATCAAATTCTACACCAATATCATCTAGCAATCCTTCATGTTGGGGATGGATAAAACCCATGGCCAGAAGAACCAAGTCAACTTTTTGATTAAACTGCGTACCGGATATACTTGTCATCTTCATCCTGCCATTTTCTTTCTTCCATTTAACTTTTATCCCCTGAAGAGATTTCACCCACCCATCTTTGCCTTCAAATCTCTCTGTGCTTATGCACCATTTTCTTATACAGCCTTCCTCGTGGGATGTTGTGACTTTGAGAGTTTTGGGAAAAGTAGGCCAGGGCATGGTTTCATCTCTTACCAATGGCTGCCTTGGCATCAGCTCATACTGGTAAACAGCTTTGGCACCCTGTCTTATGGAAGTGCCTATGCAGTCGGAACCTGTATCTCCTCCGCCTATGACAACTACAATTTTTCCCTTTGCATTTATCTCATCTTCAATTAATTTCTTGCCTGCAACTCTTTTATTCTGCTGTTTCAGAAAATCCACTGCAAAATGTATTCCCTTGAGTTCTCTTCCTTGAATTTTAAGATCCCTTGGAACAGTAGAGCCTCCCGTTAGAACTACTGCATCAAAATTCTCAATCAATTTATCAGCAGAATACTTTCCTCTGCCTGCATAAACACTTGTTCTAAAATCTATGCCCTCCTCTTTCATTATATTTATTCTTCTATCCAATATGTGTTTTTCAAGTTTAAAATCAGGAATTCCATATCTTAAGAGCCCTCCTATCTCATCTTCTCTCTCAAATACAGTAACTGAGTGTCCCACTGAATTGAGTTCTGACGCTGCTGAAAGTCCTGAAGGGCCCGAGCCTATTATAGCCACCTTTTTTCCAGTTCTTACTTTTGGAAGATTGGGTTTTATCCACCCCTCTTCAAAAGCTTTCTCTATTATATTCAATTCTATTTCCTTTATGGACACCGGTTCCCTATTTACCCCAAGAGTGCAGGCACCCTCACAGATAGCTGGACATACCCTCCCTGTAAATTCAGGAAAGCTATTTGTGAGAGTGAGCCTTTCAAAAGCTTTTTTCCAGTTATTTCTATACACGAAATCGTTCCAATCCGGGATTATATTTTCAGTAGGACAGCCCCAGTTACAAAAAGGAGTCCCACAGTTCATACACCTGGCCGCTTGAATCCTGAGCTTATCTTCAGACAATCTGTAGTATACTTCCCTATAATCTTTAATTCTTTCCTCTATAGCACGTTCTTCAGGATTTTCTCTCTTATATTCTTTAAAACCAGTTATTTTTCCCATAATGCTGCCCCCTCTACATATTAGAAGCAGCAACTGCTTCTGTTTTTGTCTGTTGCAATATGGACCTGTATGCTTCAGGTATTATTCTTTTGAATTTCTTTTTATAGGCATCCCATTCATTCAATATATTTTTTGCCTTCAAACTGTCTGTATATTCATAATGCTCTTGTACTAATTTATATATCGTATCCATATCCTGTTTATCTGAAATCTTTTCTACTTCAACCATCTGTAAATTACACCTGTCATAAAAGGAGTCATGCTCATCCAAAACATAAGCCACACCACCGCTCATGCCAGCCGCAAAATTCTTGCCGGTTTTACCTATGATAACTACTGTTCCGCCAGTCATATATTCACAGCAGTGATCTCCTACACCTTCAACTACTGCCGTAGCTCCACTGTTTCTCACTGCAAATCTTTCCCCTACGCTGCCATTTATAAAAGCTTTTCCAGAAGTAGCTCCATATAAAATAGTATTTCCGGCTATTATATTTTTCTCTGCTGCAAAAGTGCACTTTTTAGGTGTTTTAATGATTATTTTACCTCCTGATAACCCTTTGGCCACGTAATCATTGGCATCACCTTCAAGTATCAGAGTAAGTCCATTTACTCCAAAGGCACCAAAGCTCTGTCCTGCGGATCCTTTAAAATTGAGTACAATTGTATCTTCAGGCAGACCGCGGCTTCCATATTTTTTAGCAATTATACCACTCAGCATAGATCCCACAGCACGATTTACATTCTTTATTTCCATGGTTGCGGAAACTTTTATTTTATCATTTATGGCCCCTTCAGCCATCTGAATAATTTTATAATCCAATGCATCGTCCAATCCATGATCCTGAGGTATCACACAATAGGATTTAATTCTCTTCGGCATATATGGCTTATACAAGATAGCCGACAGATCCAGTCCCTTGGCTTTCCAGCGATTGACCGCTTCCTTTGTCTCCAGCATATCTACCCTTCCTATCATTTCGTTCATGGTTTTAAATCCAAGTTCAGCCATATATTCTCTTACTTCCCGTGCAATAAAAGTCAAAAAGTTTATTATATACTCAGGCTTACCCCTAAAGTGCTTTCTGAGCTCTGGATCCTGCGTGGCTATACCCATATCACAGGTATTTAAATGACATTTCCTGAGCATAGCACACCCCATGGTCACAAGAACTGTAGTTGCAAATCCAAATTCTTCAGCTCCAAGCAGTGCTGCAACTATTACATCCCTACCAGTTTTTAACTGTCCGTCAGTTTGAAGCCTAACTCTACTTCTCAAATTATTCAGCAAAAGTACCTGCTGAGTCTCAGATAGGCCAAGTTCCCAGGGAATTCCAACATGTTTTACAGATGAAAGCGGCGCTGCTCCCGTTCCACCATCATAACCGCTAATTAGTATTAAGTCGGCATGAGCTTTTGCAACTCCGGCCGCAATTGTTCCCACTCCAACTTCAGAAACCAATTTTACGCTTATATTCGCCTCAGGATTTACATTTTTCAAATCATATATGAGCTGTGATAGATCTTCTATAGAATAAATATCATGATGGGGCGGCGGTGAAATGAGATCTATTCCCGGAGTAGAATGTCTAGTTCGTGCAATATACTTATCAACTTTCTTTCCTGGAAGTTGACCGCCCTCACCAGGTTTCGCCCCTTGTGCTATCTTTATTTGGAGCTCGTCTGCATTTACCAGATATTCTGTAGTAACTCCAAAACGTGCTGAAGCTACTTGCTTTATAGCACTTCTTCTAGAATCTCCATTAGGATCCAGTTTATACCTTTGTGGATCCTCACCTCCCTCTCCAGTATTACTTCTCCCACCTATTCTGTTCATAGCTATAGCTATGGTCTCATGGGCCTCTTTACTTATGGATCCAAAGGACATTGCTCCTGTACAAAATCTTTTAAGTATTTCACTTACAGGCTCCACCTCTTCCAGGGGAATACTATTTCCTTTTTTAAATTTTAACAGTCCACGTATGGTACACAGATTTTTGTCCTGCTCATTTATAATTTTTGCATACTTTTTATATACATCATAACTGTTGGTCCTGGCTGCAACTTGAAGTTTATATATGGTTTCAGGATTGAAAAGATGAAATTCTCCCCCTTTTCTCCATGAATAATTTCCTCCTACATCAAGCTGCGAAATAGGTTTTCTTATCTTATTAAAAGCATTTTTATGTCTTGACAGTACCTCACTGGCTATTACATCAATTCCAACTCCGCCTATTCTTGAAGGTGTGCCTTCAAAATATTTGTCCACAAACTCCGAGTTCAAGCCTATGGCTTCAAATATCTGTGCTCCATGATAACTCTGAAGAGAGGATATTCCCATTTTTGAAAGTATCTTCAATATGCCCTGATTTACAGCTTGTATATAATTTTTTCTTGCCGTATTCATATCTATCCCAGTTACATCTCCATCTCTCACCATCTGATCTATAGTTTGATATGCAAGGTATGGATTTACTGCTGAAGCCCCGTAACTTACAAGAAGGGCAAAATGCATGGTTTCTCTTGCTTCTCCCGTTTCCACAATAATTGAAACTTTTGTACGGGTCTTTTCCCTGATCAGGTAATGCTGTACTGCAGAAACCGCTAAAATACTAGGAATTGCCGCTTCATATGAATCTACATTTTTATCACTCAATACCAATATATTATATCCTTCCTTTATCCTCTTGGAGGCTCTTTCACATATTTTATCAAGAGCTGCTTTAAAACCCTCTATTCCCGTATCACACTTAAAAGTAATTGGAACTGTAGTGGTTTTAAAATCTTCATTTCTCAAGCTTTTTATCTTTGATATCTCCTCATCCGTCAGAACTGGACTTTTAATCTCTATAAATGGATCTTTTGCAATCTCGCCATTTAGTATGTTGGCTTGAGGGGATCCTATATAGTTCAGAAGAGACATTACCGGTCTCTCTCTTATAGGATCTATAGGAGGATTCGTCACCTGGGCAAAAAGCTGCTTAAAATAAGAGAAAAGAAGCTGGTTTTTATTTGAAAGCACAGCCAGAGGCGTGTCATTTCCCATAGAGCCTACCGGTTCCCTGCCTTCAACTGACATGGGCATAAGTATTCTCCTTAGATCCTCAAGAGTATATCCAAAAGCCTGTTGCTTCTCTTTTAATACTTCCGGGGTTATCTGTTCTTTTTCCACAACAGTATCAAACATATCCAGATTAAATCTCAATTTGTTCAATATTTTCTCATAAGGCTCTGCTTTACATATATTTTCCTTTAACTCTTCATCCTTTATAATTTTACCTTTGGCTGTATCCACCAAAAACATCTCACCAGGCTTTAATTTTCCCTTTTCCAGAATATCTTCATTTTTAAATTCCAGCACTCCAGCCTCTGAAGCAAGTACCACAAATCCCGTTTTGGTTATTACATATCTGGCAGGCCTCAACCCATTTCTATCAAGAGTAGCACCTACCTGAATACCATCGGAAAATGAAACAGCTGCAGGTCCATCCCAGGGTTCTATTAGAGAACCATGATATTCATAAAAAGATCTTTTATACTGTTTACTGCTGCAATTTTGTTCCCAAGCTTCAGGTATTAGAAGCATAAGCGCATGTGGAAGAGATCTTCCATCCTGGTACAAAAGCTCCAGCACATTGTCAAGAGAAGCAGAATCACTTCCGCCTGCATCTATTATTGGAAAAAGATTTTTGATATTTTTACCAAAGGTCCTGGATCTAAGCACACCTTCTCTGGCTCTCATCCAGTTTCTATTTCCTCTTATGGTATTTATTTCTCCATTATGACCAAGATACCTAAAAGGCTGGGCCAAATCCCAGGTTGGAAAGGTATTTGTACTGTATCTCTGGTGCACCAGTGCAATGGCACTTTTAAAATTTATATCATTGAGATCAATATAAAATTTTTTTATCTGATCCGCCAAAAGCAGCCCTTTATATACTACCGTCCTACTGGAAAGACTGCATACATAAAAAACTCTTGCAGCTTCCTTTAATACCTCTTTTACTTTATTTTCTACCTCTTTTCTTATTACATACAGCTTTCTTTCAAACTCAATTTGATTTTCTGCATTTTTTCCTATGAATATCTGCCTTATGATGGGCTCGGTTCCCCTTGCAGTTTCGCCTATACTTCTATTGTCTGTAGGTACATCTCTCCATCCTAAAACCCTCTGGCCTTCTCTTTCTGCAACTCTTTCCATTATTCCCTCACACTGCAGTCTTAGAGCTGTCTCCTTAGGGAAAAATACCATTCCCACTGCATATTCTCCCGGCTGCGGTAGTTCAATACCTAAATTATCACAATTTATCCTAAAAAATTCATCTGGAATTTGGACAAGTATACCTGCTCCATCTCCAGTTTTTGTATCAGAACCAACTGCTCCTCTATGAGTCAAGTTAACTAAAATCTGAATACCACGTTTTACTATACTGTGAGTTTTTTCACCCTTTACATTTGCTATAAATCCAACTCCGCAAGAATCTTTCTCAAAATCAGGATCATACAAGCCCTGTTTTGAAGGAAATTCATTACTAGAATTCATGATGCCATGCCCCCTTTAAAATTGTTAATAAATACCATCAGCTAAGCCGATGGCTTCCTAATACGGCAAAAATACATTTTCTAAGTCCCCATAATGTATCTTATGCCTTCTTCCATTTTTAACATTGTACTTTAAATTAAAATACAAGTTCTCAAAAGCATTACAATTTTTATTAATATTTAGTAAAAATATTATCACAATTTACTACAGTATGCAAGTTATATATAAATATATTTCATTTTAATGTATATTTTTTGTAATTGGTATTATGAATTTTCCAAAAAATACAAAAGCAATTCTCCCCGTTTATTTTGCACATTTTTTAAAACATCTGATGGCCAATTATAAAACCCTTTTCCACTTTTACATCCCAATTCTCCAATTTCAACTTTGTTTTTAAGCAAATGAGATGGTTCAGTTGAACTGCAGAGATCCTTAAGCAAATATGCAGATACGGAATTTATTACATCAAGCCCTGCTAGATCAGCAGTACGTATTGGACCTGTAATTGGCAATCTTCTCCCCAATCCATACTCAATAGCTCTATCAACTTCTTCAGGCCTAGCCCAACCCTGTTCCACTATAAATAAAGCTTCCCTCAATAAAGCATGTTGAAGTCTATTTCCGATAAATCCCAGACATTCTTTTTCCATAGGAATGGCCTTATTGCCTATGAACTCAACCCATTCAATAGTCCTAACAATTGTTTCCTTTGATGTTTTTTTACCAGGTACTACTTCCACAAGCGGAATCAATTGAGGGGGGTTCCAAAAATGCGCGACCACTATTCTTTCAGGATGTACTGTATATTTAGCTATATCTGTTGGTAAAAGTCCAGATGTACAAGTTGCTAAAATTACATTTGAGGGGCATATTTCATCTAAGACTTTAAAAAAATACTGTTTCAATTTTATATTTTCGGCTAAACACTCAATTATCAGATCAGCATTTTGAGCTGCTTTTTGAATTGTTTTAACTCCCCTTATGTCATTTATAATTTTTTTACACTGCATTTCTGATAATTTCCCTTCGTTTTTCCAAAAATTTAAACTTGATTCTATATTTTTGAATCCTCTGTATAAACTCATGTCAGATCTGCCATAAATGGTTACTTTAAGTCCAGCTGTGGCACAAAGCAATGCTATGCCAGGTCCCATGGTTCCAGTACCTAATACAGACACTTTTTTAATATTCATATTCATCATCATTCCTTTCAACATAGTTTTATTTGAACATGGAGAACCAAAAACATGCATATCAAAAACATTGAATTAAATATCACTTATTACCGTACCAGTGTTGCCGCATAATGCTTCCTTAAGTTTTTCAAGAGATGTTATTATAGCTCTTTTCCCCCTTTTTGACTCTGCAAACATGACAGCCGCCTTTACCTTAGGCAGCATTGAACCTGGTGCAAACTGTCCTTCTTTCATATATCTACAGGCATCTTGAACACTCATTGCCGATATATTTTTCTGGTTTTTTTTATTGAAATTTATCGCAACTTTCTCAACAGCAGTTAATATAAGCAGTATATCTGCATCAATTATTTCAGCTACCTTCTCTGATGCATAATCCTTATCAATCACTGCAGCAACCCCCTCAAGACTGGTGTCATCTTTCTCAATCACAGGAATCCCTCCACCACCTACAGTGATTACGATATGCCCTGCACTAACAAGCGTTTTAATTACTTCTTCCTCTACAATAGTTTTTGGAAGCGGAGAGGGTACAACCCTTCTCCATCCCCTTCCCGCATCCTCTTTCATCAAATAATTCATTTTGGACATCATCATTTCAGCCTGTTTTTGTGTAAAAAATGAACCTATAGGTTTTGTCGGGTTCTTAAATGCTTCATCATCTTTATCTACAATCACCTGGGTAATTACTGTTGCTACCTGATTGCTCATTCCCCTTCTCTTTAATTCCTTTTTCAGTGCCTGCTGAAGATGGTAGCCAATATATCCCTGACTCATAGCTCCACATTCCTGAAAGGGCATTACACCTTTTGACCTATCAGCTAAAGCTGCAATTTCATAAGTTGCAATAATCTGACCTATCTGAGGACCATTTCCGTGAGTAACAACAATTTCATTGCCCTCTTCAAAAAGATCTACAATAGATTTTGCCGTCTTATAACAGGCTTTAAGCTGAGATTCTGCTGAATTATCCTTAGGATCTGCCTGAAGTGCATTCCCTCCTAAAGCTACCACTATCCTTGACATACAAGATTCCTCCATTTTCATTATTTAATCCAATTCCCTAAACTCCAATATGAACATCAGAAGTCGTTATATCAGATTTTATTTCATATTTTTCATTCATTATTCCAAGCTTGCCCAATACATAGAAAATGATTGACAGTATAACTCCGACAACAGCTGCAAATGCCATTCCCTTTAACTGCACTGTTCCAATATTTACACTGGCTCCGCTTACACCAACTACAAAAGTAATTGCGCCTAAAACCATGTTGTAGTTTATGCTGAAATCAACCTTTGATTCTACAAACATTCTAATACCTTGAACTGCTATTATCCCATACAGCAGCATAGTGATTCCGCCCATAACAGGTTCTGGAATAGCCTGTATTGCAGCTGCTATTTTACCTATGCATGAAAATATTATTGCAAATATGGCAGCTCCCCTTATTACCCATACAGAATAAACCCGCGTAATTGCCATTACGCCTATATTTTCTCCATAAGTGGTATTTGGTGTTGAACCTGTAAACCCTGAAATAACATTACTAATACCATCTCCAAGAAGTGAACGGTAAAGTCCGGGATCCACCAGTAAATTTGAGCCAGTTATCTTGCCGGTGACTATCAGATGGCTTATGTGTTCTGCAAACACAACTATACAGGCGGGAGCGATTATAAAAATTGCACTCCAGTCAAATACGGGAGCCTGAAACTTAGGAAGTGAAAACCAATTTGCATCTGCAATGATCTTTGTATCCACCATTCCCATAATAAAGGCAAGAATATAGCCTGAAACTACAGCAATTAAAATTGGTATAACCTGTGCAAATCCTCTGAATATAACGGAGCCAAATATTCCTACCGCCAGAGTGAATAGAGCTACAAAAATGACTTTTGGATCAGCTACATAAGGTTGAACAACTTTTCCTACTGCCGTAGCAGCAGGAGCAAGACCTGATTGAATTGCTGCATTTGGAGCAAGCTCAAGCCCAATTACTGCAACAACTGCACCCATAACAGCAGGAGGCATGACAACGTCAATCCACTTTATTCCAAACTTTTTTACAATATAGGACATCAATATGAAAAACAGTCCAAAGAAAATGAATCCTGATTGTGCATGACTGAAACCACCAAAAGATGTGATAATTAAAATAGTAGGTGATATGAACGCAAAACTTGAGCCTAAATATGCTGGAATTCCACTTTTGGTTACGTAGGAGTAAATCAATGTACCAATACCATTCATCAAAAGACAGATTGCAGGGTTTACTCCAAGAATTAGCGGTACAAGAATGGTAGCACCAAACATAGCCGTCAGATGTTGAAAACTAAGTGGTATAGTTTCAACAATGGGTAGTTTCTCATGAATTCCTACAACACGTTTCATAAATTTTATTCTCCTCCTTAAATAATTTTATTTAACGCCTCGTATACTTTATCTGCTGAAAAAGGCGTTTCAAAAAGATCAACTCCTGTTGCATCCGCAATCGCATTTCCAATGGCAGAGGTTACTGAGATCATAGGGTGTTCTGCGCAACCTCTAGCACCATAAGGCCCATCAAGCTGCGGCGTCTCTATAAAATGTACTTTAACAAGTTCAGGCAAATCCTTCATTGTAGGTATTTTGTAATCTACAAAACTCCTGGTCAAAAGTCTGCCTTGAGAATCATATTTGAGGGTTTCGTATAAAGCTGTACCTATTCCCTGAACAATCCCGCCAACTACCTGCCCTTTTACCAGCATTTTATTTATAATGTGCCCAAGATCTATAGCGGTTATTACTTTTAAAATCTTTATATCCCCGGTATTAGAATCCACTTCTATTTCAAAGGCATGTGCACCATATGTCCAATCAAGAGCCGGCCTGCCCTGACCAGTATCTTTATCAAGAATTGTCAATCCCTGTGCTATATATTTACCCCTGCCTATGAGTGGACCACCTATGCCATTCCCATTTGGATAAGTATAGCCTACTGCTATTTCTTTATAAGACACTTTATTTTCTGGAAACTGCTTTACATACACACATTCATCACCAAGTGCAAGATCCCTTTTCGAAGCACGAAGAACAATCGCTCCTACATCAAAAATTTGCTCTTCAATATCATCACAAGCTTGAAGTACAGCATTTCCTCCCAATATGGTCATTCTGCTTGCCACAGTTTGCCAATCATAGGTTGCTGAGTCCGTATTTGTTTTAAACACTGCATGAACTTTTTCTATCGGCACATGCAATCTTTGGGCTATCATCTGACTCATAGCTGTATATGCACCCTGGCCCATATCTATTCCAGCCACATTAAACCTAACGGAACCATCTTCATTCATCTGAATCAAAGCGGAAGTAGCTGCATTACTTGGCATGGCAGGTGCCTTATGAAGTACTGCTATACCTTTGCCCCTATATATACCAGTTTTCTTCTCAAATGCTTTTTCGGCTTCCGTCTTACTCCTTCCCCATTCTATATCCTCAGCAACAGTTTTTAAACATTTGATAACGTTTCCAGATTGTTCATAAATAGGTTCTCCTGTTATGGTTTTAGAGCCAGGTCTTAACAGATTTTTCAATCTAAATTCCAATGAGTCCATTTTCAATTTTTTTGCTACAAGCTCCATCTGACGTTCTATTGCCCAAAAAATTTCAGCATGCCCAAATCCCCTATAAGCTGTACCAAAAATATGATTTGTATAAACAGTATAAGAATCAAGTTTAACATTTTCTATTTCATAAGGACCTGCACCCGAATACCCAGTTGCCCTTGTTATATTTACTCCATAATCTGCATATGCTCCTGCATCCCATAAATATTCAATTTCTTCAGCTACAATTTTGCCATTTTTCTTAACACCTGTTCTGAGCTTTGCAGTAAGACCCTGCCTGCAGGGAAGAGTCGATATTTCTTCTTCTCTCGTTGCAACAAATTTCACCGGTTTCCCTTTAGCAGCCTTTGAAAGAAGTGCAACCAGTGGTTCCAGATGAATACCTGCTTTGCCTCCAAAACCTCCTCCTACATAAGGTACGGTAACATCGATATTTTGAATTGGAATTCCCAGTGCCACACTGAACAGATTGCGAAGCG
The DNA here is from genome assembly GCF_020908015.1 of Clostridium aromativorans. Taxonomy (NCBI): domain Bacteria; kingdom Bacillati; phylum Bacillota; class Clostridia; order Eubacteriales; family Clostridiaceae; genus Clostridium; species Clostridium aromativorans. Next base: position 46,980 of record NZ_JAJJPB010000015.1, on the reverse strand, counting down.
TATATGGGGATTGAGCACTACTCCAAATCTTTATTTTATCTCCAGTTCCCCATCTTGCTATAACCGCATGTGTTTCAAGGGGAACATGCAAAATCTGCGGAACTTTAAATTTATTTTCAACTATCAGATCTGATTCATCAAATCCCTTTTCAATATTTCCCTTTCTGAGCTTAAAATGATTTGCTATATTTGTATCAGCTTCCGGGAAAAACACATCCGGAATTGTCTTATAATTTTTTAGATCCGGGTGAATCAATATGGAACCGGGCTTTACGGCTTCTTCTACATCAAGCATTACTGGCAAAGACTCATATTCAACTTCAATGAGATTCACAGCTTTTTCAGCAATATCCAAACTCACAGCTGCAACGGCCGCAACAGCTTCTCCAAAGTATCTCACTTTATCTACTGCCAAAATAGATTTATCTACAATATAGATTCCAAGCTTTTGATAAGCTTGTTTGCCAGTCAACACTGCTTTTACCCCCGGTAAACTTCTTGCCCTGCTCACATCAATGTTTTTAATCAATGCATGGGCATAGGGGCTGGTTTTGAGCTTAGCATACAACATGCCTTTGGAGCTCATATCCTGTACATACTGCGCTTCCCCTGTAACTTTTTCGATACCATCTACTCTGGGTATACTATTCCCCACATAATTGAAATTCATAATTATTCACCTTCCCCTGCAGCAGCTTCGACAGACTCTATGATGTCCTCATATCCGGTGCACCTGCACAGATTTCCCTGTAACGTTTCTTTTATCTCATCTCTGCTGGGATGTGGGTTTTTCATAAGCAGTGCTTTGGCCGACATAATCATCCCAGGAGTACAAAATCCGCACTGAAGACCATTATGCTTTATAAAAGATTTTTGTAATTTTGATAACTCTCCAGATTTTGCTTCACCTTCAATGGTTTGGACTTCTCCTTCCGCAGCTTCCAGTGCCATAACACAACAGGAATTTACGGCTTTACCATTCAAAATAACCGTACATGCACCACATTCACCTGCATCACAACCTTCCTTAGTACCTGTAAGCCCTAATTTTTCACGCAAAAACCAAAGCAGAGTACTATTTGACGGCACTTCTTCAAAAACCTCATCTTCATTTACATACAAATGCAATTTCTCCATATAATTATCTTCCCCCCTTCAGTTCATCAACTATTTTACAGGTTAAGTATCGAGCCATTGCAATTCTGTACTCCTTAGTAGCTCTTACATCACCAATGGGCTTAATTCTGTTTATGACAGCCTCTGCTATTTTATTTCTGTATTCTGTAAAATTTGATACTTTGAAATTTTCTGTATATTCTATCAAAACTGGTGTAATTGCCACTGCACCAAGAGACAATTTTAAATTTCCATCTTTCCTCAAATAACCTGCTGCACTTATCTGTGAAAGATCGTGACCTTTTATTCTTGACCTTTTAATAAATCTGCCCTTTCCCTGAATTGGTGGATAAATTACTTTGACAACCATCTCATTTTCTTTTAAAACATTTTTCTTTACTCCTGTAAAAAAATCTTTTAGCAATACCTCTCTATGTCCATTTACTGATGATATACAGGCTCTTCCTTCAAGTACAAGTGAGGCTGGAAGCATATCCCCTCCTGGTGATGAATTGCATATATTTCCAACTAATGTCGCTCTATTCCTAATCAGTGTATTCGCAAGAACTTTAGCTGCATCAATTAATATTTGATAATCTGAACTTATGTCATGACAATCTATAATTTCATTTAGCGTCACCGCAGAACCTATGGTAAGTCCAATTCCACCATTGTAGGAGATACTATGAAGTTCTTCAATCCCCTTAATATCAACAAGATACTTGCAATGGATAGAATTATTTCTCAATACGATTATTACATCCGTTCCTCCAGCTAGAATTTTTGCCTCACTTCCATACATATTCATCAATTTTAAAACCTGTTGTAAAGTCTCAGGTCTAATGTATTGAAAATCCTGCAATTAAATCCCCCCAATCAATATGAATGTATATTTAATGCCCCTAAAGCATTTTATAATTACAATCAATCATACAACCTGCATCTTTAGGGGCATTTCACAAATCCTACATAACTCTTATCAACATTTTATTTAGCTTCTTTAAAAATAAATCCACAACAATTTTTATTGACACTCTCTTTAACAACTCCCACAGTTGAAATAAGTTTCATGCCAATTACAGGATTTCCAACCTCCAATTGGCCTGTCACCTTAAGTCCATTTTTAAATTCAGCAACTCCAAAATACAAATAGGGCTTCATATAACCTTCTGGAAGGTTGTATACTTTCGTATAGGTCAAAAGTTTTGCATCTCCCTCAAGGGGTATCTTCTCAAATGTTCTGTTACCACACTTTTTGCATACATAATGCTTAGGATGGTGGAGTTTTCCACATGCTGTGCATCTGTAGGCATACATTTTTTCACCCATAATTACTCCCCCTCCTTTGTCACTATAGTAGCCACAACATTATTTCCAAAACCGCCAAAATTTACTGCAAGTCCTGTCTTCGCACCTTTTACCTGACGTCCATCCGCTTCACCCCTCAGTTGTTTAACCAATTCCACAACTTGAGAAACACCTGTAGCTCCAAGTGGGTGTCCTTTAGCCTTTAATCCTCCGGAAGTATTAATTGGAATTTTACCATTTATCTTGGTTTCGCCATTTCTGGCCGCAATATGTCCTTCTCCCCTCTTAAAAAATCCAACTTCTTCAGATTCAACAATTTCTAATATCTGAAATGCATCGTGAAGTTCAGCCACATCAATATCCTCAGGCCCTAAATCCGCCATCTCATAAGCCTTCTGTGCAGCTAGTCTCACTGCCAGCAGATCTGTAGGCACTTCCCTTTCGGCCATGGCATGTGTATCAGTGGCTTGACCAATTCCAGCAATTTTTACCGGTTTTTTTGCAAACCTATCTGACTTATCCATAGCACACAGAAGAACTGCTGCTGCACCATCAGATACTGGACACACTGAATACAATCTGAGTGGAGAGGCCACATATGGATTTACTATCCCCGCATCTTCATCCTCTGTAATCGCATATAGATTTGGCACCGTATGAATATGGGCTACTGGATTGTGCAGTGCATTTTCGTGATTTTTTACAGAGACAACGGCCAAATCCTTTTCTGTTATCCCATATTTTTCCATGTATAACCTTGTAAACATCCCTGCAAGCGATGGTAAAGTTATACCATAATCATATTCTGCTTCCGGATGAAGCATTGTAGCAACAAAATCAGTGCTCTCCCATCCACTGACAACTCTCATCATCTCTCCACCCACAACTAAAACCGCATCGCACATACCGCTGGCAATTGCCATATATCCCAATTTTATTGCTGAAGCACCTGATGCCGGACCATTCTCAACAGTTTCTGCCATAGCTGGCCTTAAATTCAATGTGTCTACAAGCGCAGATGCAACACCACATTGCTTGTTTAAAATACCAGCTCCCATTGTAGCTACAAAAACCTGATCTATCCCATGTTCTCCCTCTACAGTTCTTACCCCGGCATCATCAAGAGCCTGTACTGCTGCCATACACAGCATATCCATAAAGGTTCCCTCAGACATTTTCCCAAACTTTGTATGGCCTACTCCTACAATTCCTACTTCTCGCATCTTTTATACCCCGGAATCTGCGCATAGGTAATTGGGAGAATGGGATTTTCAGCAGCCTTAAGAAGTTCTTCTTTCACAGGCCTGCGTCCTGCTAATTTATCAGCTCTGTGTCTTTCCCAAAGAGCTCTTGTCAGCACGTACGTTGGCACACCTCCTAGTTCATGCCATATTTCAGGCCTTGACTCCAATTCGTATTCAATCATCCATCTTTTAAATCCGTTTGGACTTTCAGCTACTATCCAAACTTCTTCTTGATTTAAAATATCCAGATGATATTCCATTTTTGCTGCAAACAGCTGTGCGCCGATTCTAAGCCCCTGTTTTAAAGCCATGGTATGATATGACATCCCTACCTTCTCATCTACCATACGCCCATTTACAATTCCAACTATTATTCCATCTATCGTACCAATTAAACAGTACTCATTTTTAACTCTGTAGCGATAATATCCCAAAAGTTCTGCATACAATCTAGAAGCAACAATATCATAAAAATCTTTTTCCACTGTCATGAGAGGTTTAACTGCTTCTAAAATATGAGGTACCTCTTCTCTACTTATTTGACGAATTACCAGTTTATCTCCATTAGCCATGGAAATCACTTTAGGAGGATATGGTTTCATGGGTAATTCAACAGGTCTTAAGCTCTGTTCCATTTTGTCTACTATCATTTTCTATCATCCTTTCATATCATAATTTTATTTTGACAATTTACTCTGCATCAAAAGCCACTATTCGGCATATACATGATTCTCCGCCTTCAAATCTCCAAGGGAAACATCCAATTATCAACCTCTTTCCAAGCACCTTGTCTATATCTCCACCAAGATTTTCAGCATGTACAATATTATATGGGAAGAGATCATAGTGCATCAATTGATAGTCTTCATCCGGCCAAAAATCTTCAAGTCCCTTTCCATATTTAGATCTCAAGAATTTATCAGCCTTTTTTGCTTCCTTTGGAGCCCATTCGCGAATTTTGGTATTCATAGGATGATCTGCAGAGCCGCAGTCAACACCTATCCATTTAAATTTCATTTTTTTACACCAGTTTGCAAATTCCTTGGTTGGTCCTGGATGCCTCATCATAACTCTTTCTTCGTCAGCTTCAGGCTCATCCCATGCATATCTATGATATCCCGTATGAATGATAAGTATATCTCCCTTTCTTACATCTGCTCTATCCATAATATCTTTTGAAGTATAGATCCCATAATCTTCAGCTATATCGGATATATCAACAACTACTCCTGGTGCTACCAGTTCTTCCAGCGGAATTGCAGAAATATCTCTACCATGAGTGCAAAAATGCAATGAACCATCAAGATGAGTACCTACATGGTTTGAATGAGTCAGTACCTGCCCATTGGCACCATTTGAAGAAAGTCTTTTGAAAAATTTGATCTGCAGCGGCTCATAGGTTGGCCACGGTGGCGTCAAATGGCTTAACTTTTGAGTTAAATCATACATCTTTACTGATTTAAAGGAATCAATAATATTCATAATATAACCTCCATTTATAATAAATTGTATTTATTGATAAAAAATTTTAAAGCGTCTTCAAAACATTTCATAGGCGGATTTACCACGCCTGCTCCAATTTGACCAACACCTGCTTTATTGCTGGCAATGCCTGTATTTATTACCGGCAGTATTCCTGTTTCTATAACCTTCCTCATATCTATTCCAGTAGGAGTTCCCCTGAAATTGATGCCGGGTATTTTATAGGCATTATTCTCTGCATATGTTATTTCATACATGGTATTTGTATAATTAACGGCATCCTTTGGAGTACCGCCAACAAATTGTACAATTGCAGGCGCTGCTGCCATAGCAAAACCACCTATACCTGCTGTCTCAGTTATACAGCTGTCCCCAAGATCCGGGTTGGCATCTTTTTCGTCAAATCCTGGAAAGTACAATCCCTGTACCATTTCACAGGGGGCTGTAAACCACTCTTTACCCGTACCAACCATTCTGATTCCAAAATCTGTTCCATTTCTTGACATTGTATACAATATGGTGCAGTATTCAATACCTTCCAGTGGATCAAGGCTGCATTTGCAGGCAGGCATTGAAATATTCAAGAAAAAATGATCATTTTTATCTATAAAAGTCAATACCTCTTCTTTTTGCTTGTCTGAAAAATCCGTCCTCACAACAGCTGGTGCAATCTCTCTAAACAAAAGCGATGTGGCAGCTTTATTTCTATTGTGACCTTCATCCCCCATTTGAAGGAATTGGGCAAATATTGTCTTTAAATCTATGCTCCCCTTTATCTCAAGAGCTTGTTTAAGAACAGGTGCAAGATAATTCTGCATCCAATACAGTCTATCAAGTACTTCCTTTCCATAAGCTCCAAATCTCAATACTTTTCCCAATCCTTCATTGAATGTACAATAGGCATAGTTTCCAAATGTTTTATTCTGCACAATCCAAACCGGCATGGAGTAAGTAACTACACCTGCCATAGGCCCTACTGCCGAATGATGATGGCATGGTTCAAAATTTAATTCACCAGACAATACCATTTTTATGGCTTCATCTTTATTGCTGGCCAATTTTTCATAAATCAGCCCGCCAATTATGGCTCCTTTAAGTGGTTCACTCATTCTATCCCAGGTTATAGGTGGTCCTGCATGAAGTATGGTTTTCTTAGTCATTCCAGGTATAACCTCTCCAGCCATACCTACACCTACAAGAACTGGTTGGGCGGACAATAATCTATCCACGGCTTCACCATTGGCTTTTTCTATTTTATCAACCACTTTTTCATCCTCCAGCATGGAAAGCCACCTACTTGCCTTGCTTGGTGGTTTCCAATCGACCTGGATACATGGTACATGTTGACTTTTCAAATCATTATAGAAAGATTCCAGTCCCAAATTAATTGCCTTAATATCTTGTTTAAATAATTTATTAACTGCAGTCAAACCAATCACTTCCATTCATAATATTATTTAATTCAACTTCTTCATCAATTTTGCACAGAATCTGACAGCTTGAGCATTTGAAGGCATAACTATAACACCAGCCTTTTCTAATTTTTCCTTCTGTTCTTTAAAATTCTGCGGATCAGCTTCCGTACCACAGACATATCCAACTACACAAAGGTATTTGCCTCTGCTTCGTGCATTTTTCTTTGCCTCAATAATTTGTGGAAGCATTTCTCCCGCTGGATCAACATGGCATCCATAACCTATAACAAAATCCATCAATATAATTGCCACTTCCCCGTCATGGGCTTCTTCTGGCAATCTTTCCACTCTTCCCATAGGATCAATCATAGGATGAGGCCTTCCTACAGTAAAATCGTCATCTCCTAAATCAATACAGGTGTTTTTTTCACTTTTCGATATGTCCTTAAGCCTGTAATCCTGGGAGAGAGGTATATTTGAATACATCGCATACCCTTCTTTATCAAGAAGCTTCATGGCCTCATCTGCTAAAGTGCCTCCTGTATACAATGCCCTTATATATTTTTGCTCACTGTCAAATTTCAAGGATTCTCTTTCTACCAATGCATCTATTTCATTTTTCGTCTGTGTAAATCCTGTATAGTCAAGGACAGGATTTCCCTTAGACAGCGCCACAGCTTTATGAGCTGCATCCTCCAGGCTAACACAACTGTAAGCCCCATGAGATTCAATTTCTTCTCTGTCCCCGCCTATAAAATCAACTACCACAGATTTATTTGCACTGCCTATCATATTTAATATTTTTTCATAAACTTCCAAATCAGGCGGTTTTGAAATCAAAACTATTACCTTTGTATCCGGATCATCTATCAATGCTTTAAATCCCTCTATCATCATGATCCCACCTACAGCACTTTTTAAATCTCTTCCGCCCGTTCCAATGACCTGAGATACACCTCCTCCCAGTCTGTCAATAAGTACAGTGACCTCCTGAGTACCTGTTCCAGAGGCTCCTACAATTCCTATATCCCCTTTTCTAACCACATTTGCAAAACACAGTGGAACATGGTTTATTATTGCAGTACCACAATCAGGTCCCATTACGAGCAGCCCTTTATCTCTGGCAAATTTTTTCAATTCTATCTCGTCTTCCATTGAAACATTATCACTAAACAGCATTACATTCAGTCCATTTTTTAAAGCCCTTCTCGCTTCATCTGCGGCATATTCCCCTGGGAGAGAAATAATTGCCAAATTTGCATCTTTCATATGCTTGATAGCGCTTTTCAAAGTCTTAGGCTTATATTCATCTTCACCCCCTGGTTCTTCCTTCTTGAAATTCAAAAGTTCATCTACCTTATTTATGATGTTTTCATAAGCATTATCCTCTTCTTCGTCTACCAATGCGGCAATAAAAAAATCATTGGGAGTTAAATTCTTTACATCCGCATTACTTAATTTTAAATTGTCTGCCAGATCCTTATTGAGATCTGTTCCCATACCCACAATTATTTCATTTACATAGGGTAGTTTTTTTATTTCTTTGGTGATAACCATTAGGGCTACAGAATCATAATAAGTATTTTTTCTAATATCTACACAAAGTTTCATTCAAGCAAACCCTCCTATATTTTTTCTATACACTATATCTGTCAACATTTTGCTTCCTACATAAATTCCAAGAGCAGTATCTGTTCCTGAAGTTTCTCCGTAATCAATTGTATTTATAAGTGATGAAACAATCGCTTTCTTATCGTTGCAAGTTATAAGTGACGTCAAAAGCTTTCTGACCGCCTCATTTGTTTCTCCTACAGCAGAATGTTTCAACATTTCCCTGCTTACTCTTGTAGTCTTATTTAGCCCCTGGCTGATGATTTTTCTATTCAAATTACATATCCTTGAAAAATTTAAATTATAATAATTTCCAAAATATATAAGAGAAATCATAAGTCCGCTGATAAAATCATCCATTGCCGGAGTCAATCCGGGGCCGTATCCAATAACATTCTCTCCTCTTTGCATTAGCTGCTGCCCATCACCTTCTAATAAACCTTTAATAAATTCTATAAACTTGAATCTAATAAATTCAAAAGCCTTGTTATAAGAATATATACAAAAATGTTTAAGCTGCAGTTCAGGTAATTCATCACTTAATACAGTCATCAGCCATCCAATTCCATAAAATTTGCCATACACACTGAGTCCATCTTCCAGCACTTTTATATTTGCTAAAATTTCCTTTTCTGTGCATTTTGAAGATTTTATTAAAACCCCTGGGAACCATCTCCTTGCAGTATTCAACTCAATAAATATATTTTTCTCATTATTATAGATAACGTTTTCACCAAAGACAAATTTGAATCCTTTCTTCACTCCAAGTTCCATGAAATTAACTTTCCCTTGATTTTCCACCAGGATGCTCATAGGCGCCATATTTTTGCTGCCCCTAAGCAGTGTAACAAGTCCCTTTGGGGTTTCAATATTACATGCACTTTTAAATACAGAATGAACTTTACCTTCCACTATTTCTTCATTCATCAATGCATTCAGTAAATTTTCGCATATCATAAGTGCCTTCATATCATCAATCCTTTTTTATATTATACATGTATAATTCTAAATCTTTATCTTTCTAATAATATATTAACATGTTTAATTCTGTATAGCTTTATGTAATATATCTAAATATTCTATCAATTTATTGTTAATTATTAATAACATAAAAAAGCTGTCTCCTCTTTTGAGACAACTTTTTTATAGTAGAATAACTTATATACTGACAAATTCAATATGAGTTAAGGCTCATTTGATTAAATTCAAAGCCTTGATTGCAATTTCAAGATTTAACCTGTTATCTGCGTTTTCCAGATCTATATCTATAATATCTTTAATTTTTTGCAATCTATATATTATAGTATTATAGTGCATAAACATCTTCTTTGACATTTTTTTCATATTACCATTACATTCAAAATAGATTTTAAGAGTATTGAGCAGTTCAGTCCTATTCATCTTGTCATATTCTATCAGAGGCTTTATAGTATCATTACAAAACTTAACAAGTTCACTTTGAATACCATCGAAACCCAGTATCCTATATAGGCCTAAATCATCGTAATGTATGATATTTCCTGAAATTGACCTATTTAACTTTTCTACGATAAATTTCGCCTGGCCATAGCTTTTATTCAGTTTATGAGCATCGCTGTAAGAACGTCCAATTCCTATTTTAAATTGTTCTTTTTTAAATTCCCTTAAAGCTTCCATTAGTACATCATTACAAAAACATTTTATTTTTTCCCTCACCAATTGTGGTTCCTCAGACAAATCATTTTCATATAAAATGATAATCCTGTCACTTTTATCCACATATAATATTTTTTCTCTGCTTATTCTAGATATTCTTCCAATAATAAATAGCAAAGTACTAATAGCATCGCTGTTGAAATTTGAATTCTTTAAACTCGTATTTTTATTCTGAAAAGATTCATTTAAATATATAATAGCTACACCATGCTTTTTATCCATATGAAAATCAAATGTCTTTGCTCTTTCAATAGCCTTATTTTGTCTATTTTCATCCTCACTGAATAAATTATCAAAAAATTCCATTTTATAGCGACTCTCCATTTTTGATATGGAGAGTTTTTTAACAAAGTCCAATGCAATTATATGGACATAGGATTCTATAAGCATTTTATCCAAAGGTGTCAGTTCTTTCCTGTCGAGCCATATAAGAATACATCCATATTCAACTTTTTCAATAACTATTGGAATTGTCACCCTTTTAATGCTCTTTCCGTGAATTACATCTATGCTTTCATTGTAAATTCCATCGGATTCATCTTCTATTCTTTTATAACTTAAATTGACATGCTGGTTAATAAGCTTGTCAATTAAATTTTTATTTATATTCTCAGTACAAAAAATTTCACAACTGCCATCCAGATTTTCATATATCACCAGTGAATTCCCAATATTTTCATATAATTTTCTTCCGATTTCCCTCAGGCTTCCGCCTTTCATCATTATATTCATCACTTCTCTGTTGAATTTATCTATTTTCAATAATTGCCGCATCTGCTCCTCAATTACCTCATCTAGAACAATGGATATTACATCTCTATGAGATACATCCATTGGTATTTCAATAATGGGAAAATCTATTTCATCTGCCAGTTCAATGATATCATGTGGTATCTCTTTTACATACCTTCCAATTTTAATTCCAAGACCTGCTACACCTTTTTCATTCAATTCTGGAATAAGCTCCATCAATACATTTATATTGTCCCTAATAGAGTATGCTGTAGTAATCAAAAGTTCTCCCTCACCAACCCATTCTATGATATCAGGAACTTCCATCACATCCACCTTAGTTATTCTTTTGTTCATTCCCCCTTTTCCCGCCAAAACCCTGGCTTTATTTAATTTATCAATTTGCAAGAGTTTTTCCAAAGGAATACCTAGATAACTATACAAAATACCTACATCTCCTGAAAGTTTAGTAGTCAGATATGCTCTATGTCCTTATATTATACTTTTTAATTTTACTATATAAGGTGTTTCTCCTTATTCCAAGAGCATCCGCTGAATGAGTAATATTACCCTTAAATCTCCTCAATACCTTTGTCAGATGCAACTTCTCCATATAATCCAATTTCAAACATTCATCCCCAGGATCCAGTATTATTTTACCATCATATTCTTCTTCTCCAAAATAATTTGAAGGTATAGCTCCTGAATTCACAATAAGTTCTACAACATTCTTCAATTCTCTTATATTCCCAGGCCAATCGTATTTTATCATATTTCTCAAATATTTTTCAGGTATAGTAAAACTCTTTTTACCTAATTTTTTTGAAATACTACCCATAAAATATTTTAAAAATAATATTATATCAGACTTTCTCTCTCTCAAAGGAGGTAAGTATACAGGCAGCACATTGAGCCTATAATATAGATCTTTTCTGAATTTTCCCAATTCCACTTCTTTTTTCAAATCTTTATTAGTAACAGCTATAATCCTCACATCTATGGGAATGGATTTGGTACTTCCTATTTTTGCTATTACACCTTCTTGAACTACCCTTAAAAGTTTCGTCTGCATGTCAAGTGGCATCTCTCCAATTTCATCCAGCATTATGGTTCCACCATCCGCCAATTCAAATTTACCGATATTTCCACCCTTTTTTGCGCCTGTAAATGACCCCTCTTCATATCCAAAAAGCTCGGATTCCATAAGTTGCTCGGGAATGGCTCCGCAGTTCAGAGCTATGAAAGGTCCATCCGATCTGCTGCTGTAATTGTGAATGGACTGAGCAAACAATTCTTTTCCCGTACCACTTTCACCTATTATAAGTATGGTGGATTTACTGTTTGAAATCTTCTTTGAATATTCTACAATTTTTATGAAATTTTCATCTTCTCCAATTATATTGTCGAAAGTGTAATAGGCCTGATTTTTATTCTGTTTTTTTATATTTTTTATATCTTCAAATACATATATTATCTCAATTGCATTTTTTTCAGAATTGTAAACAGGGTTAGCTATCAAATGGCATCGGGCTTTACTTCCTGATATATATAAATTTACTTCCTGGGAAACACTTTTCCCCAAATATAAATTCTCTTTTACCTTCTCCCAATTCCCTATAATATCCTCCATTTTAGCCATTTTAATCTTATTGTCACCCATAATACTCAAAGCTTTTTCATTGCAGACTTCTATTTTCCCATCCAAATCGGAAGTCACTATTGGCATTGGAATAAAATTAAATATATTTTTTTTATATTTATTATTTATGTTATATATTATCTCATATTCCTTTACCTTTAACATTTCTTCTACAGCATTGGATGCTGCAATAACCATTCCCAATGTATGCGGATGTACATATTCAATATACCCTGTGAGATCAAGAACAGCTATAAGGTTGCCGTATCTATCTTTTATAGGTGCTGCAGAACAGGTCCATTTATGATATTCATGAATAAAATGCTCATTCCCCGAAACCTGAATGGGTTTATTGGTCTTAATTACCATGCTCATTGCATTAGTCCCTATATTTTCCTCATTCATAAAAGCTCCGGGAATCATCTTCATAGAAAATGATTCCGAAAGTATTTTTTCATCACCCATGGCATTTAATATACAACCTTCTTTATCCGTAAGCAATATAAAAAAATTAGAACCTCTTACAAAATTCATTAAATTCTCTATATAGGGTTCTGCAGTTAATATGAGGTTTCTATTGAAAGTAAACCTTCTCTGTAATTCTGTATCACAGACAATTCTTTTACTAAAGACTTGATTTTTTTGAATTCCAAGCCTCTTACATCTTTCATGAGAACGATTTAACTCCACATTGTAGTTATGATGAGTTTTTCTTATAACCTCCATAATATACCCTCCTTAATATACCCTCCTTGATATAATGGTAAAATTTTTAGCGCTTAATTTTCACATATTCAAATTAAATTTCTCTTTTACCCAATTTTTTTCCTCATCATTCCAACACAATTCATTTATGCATCCGTAATTCTGCTTTATTTTAAATATATGGTATAAGGGTATTGATAAAATATGGCACAATATTACTCTATTTACCCCTGCATGAGTTATAATCATTATGTCACCTGTACTATTCTCTATAATATTCATCATTTTTGGTATAACCCTTTTTTGAAGTTGCTCAAAACTTTCTCCACCTTGAGGTACAAAAGTTTCTATACTTTCCCCTCTTTTTTTAAATTCATCGGGGAAAAACTTTTTCACATATGTGAAAGTTTTTCCCTCCCATTTACCCATATTTATTTCCTTAAACTCCTCTATCATTATCCTGTCTATATTTTTATATTTCAAGATTATATCTGCTGTCTGCACACATCTCTTTAATGGACTTAAATATGCTCTCTCTATATCTATAGTGGAGAAAAATCTCTGCAATTTTTTACATTGTAATATTCCTTCCCTGCAAAGTGGCAAATCCGTATTTCCTACATAACGCTTTTCATTTCCATTCCCCACGCTACCATGTCTTACTAAATAAATTTTCCTATAGTAATTCAATCTTCTCTCCCACTACCTTTTCCACTTTATTCATTATTTTCTCTGCATCACGCAATCTCTTTTCTATTTTTATCTTAACCTCTGCATTGTCAATATATTTCAAAAGTGCCTTGTCAAACCTATGTCTAAGAGAAACACATCTATCTTCTTCCACGAGCTTATCTGCCAAATACAATATTTCATTCTCACTTATTTCGTCGTTTTCTCCTACCTCTATATTCATATGAGTACCTATCAAATCGCCAATATGTCCATATCCAAGTTTCCTCAATATATTCGCCCCTGCCAGTGCATGACTTCTTGACTTCCTGGATATATCATGCAGGAGAGCTGCAGCTTCCAAAACATCCGCATCAAAATTGTACCCCTTTTTATTTAGCTTTTTCAGAATACAGGCACATACCTGTGACACCTTTTCACAGTGCTTTATTATATTATCAGGCACACTGTAATCAGCTAGAATACAATAACATTCTTCTTTACTAGGAGCCTTGGAATTAAAATATTTCAAAAGTCCAAGATAATCTTCCCTGGTATCCATATCCATTATGATGCCGTTATCACATACGGGTACATTTACAGAATCAGAATTAAACTCATTCAAAAAATTTTTTAATCCTCCGGGCTTTTCCCAGTTTTCTATCATACTTTTATACTTGCAGTCTATTAAAGGTGGATGTCCTTTTTTGCCCCTGAACACGGGATATAAAATTCCACTGCCACATGATGCATATTTACTGCCTAAAGATTTTACGGTATCGACTTTGACAAGAGGAATGTCCACAGGGAGCATAAAAAATGCCTTTACCTTGCTGTCCAAAACCCTTAAAGCTTCTACTATAGAGGAATACATACCCTGGGGATAATTCTTATTTTCTATACACCTAATCCCAAAATCTCCCAGTACTTCTCTCACTTCATTCCCCCTGTATCCAGTTACAACTACAACATCATCAATTCCCGAAGCTATAAATGTATTTACAGCCATTTCAACTGCCGTATATTTTCCAAATTTTAAAAGAGGTTTAAAATCGCCCATCCTAGAAGAATATCCCGCCGATAAAACTATTCCGGCAAAGTCACTGCATCCCATTTTAACTTTCTCTTCTGACCTTAATCATTTCTGCTGTAATACTTACAGCTATTTCCTCAGGTGTCTGGGCTCCTATTGAAATTCCTATTGGACAATGTACCCTTTTCAAATCTTCGGCAGTATAACCTTCATCCATGAGTCTCTTATATACAAAATCTCTTTTAGTTTTACTTCCTATCATCCCTATATATTTAGCATCAGTTTTTAGAACCTGTGCCAGCACTTCCTTGTCATAGCCATGTCCTCTTGTGACTATTATGATATAACTTCTATTGTCTATTTTTACACAATGAGATATATCTTCAAAAGATTGAATAACCTTTACCTCGTCTGCTGTCTTAAAATTCTCCCTATTTGCAAATTCTTCTCTATCATCTAAAACTATAGTTTTGAAATTAAGCATTTTAGCAACAACTGCAATCTTCTGGGATACATGTCCCGCTCCCATTATATAAACACTTTCACTGTTCAATACAGGTTCTACAAGATACAATCTGTCATCTTCTCTAACATTATGAAAATGTATATTCTTAAAATTCTTTCTAACTTTTCTAAGTATTTTTTGGGTCATATCGTTTTCTTGTCCATAAAAACCGGTTTCAGTGCAGATCCACTTATCAATTCCTGTCACATAATTTTCTTTTTCATCCAATCTGGTTATAAATACGAAATTATCACCTTTATTTTTTAATTCAAAGGACTTTTTATATATGAAATTCATAGCTTCATCATCAGGATTTATATATTCCAGAAGAAGTTTCAACGACCCTCCGCAGGCAGCTCCGATAGCAGAGGCCCCTTCATTTGAGAGCGTAAATTCCCTAATTACAAACCTCTTATTTTTAAATATATCAGCTGACATCTTTATGGCCATAGCTTCAAGTATGCCTCCGCCTATAGTACCTTCAATAGAAAGATCTCTTTTAATAATCATCTTAGTGCCCTGTTCCCTTGGTGCTGAACCGGATTTCTCCAAAATAGTTGCAAGTACAAAATCTTCCCTGCTGCATAATAGATCATTCATTACCTCATAGATGTCCTTCATTTTAAAACCTTCTTTCTACAATCATATATTTTTCTCTTCACAATGCTGTTTTTTGCTTCAATTTTATCTTCCAAATAATAGATCGTAATCTCTGCAATATATGATGGAATTATACTTTGAAGCATTTCAAACACTCTGTCTCGTAATTCATAAAAATCCTCCTTGGTAAAAGTATTTATACCTATAGATATTCTATTTTCATCTATACTTATATTATAATCCATAACTTTTCTAAAAGATAAAACAATTTCATCCAAATCTCCCATATAAATAAAGCTACTGTCCTTAAATCTTATTATATTGTCTTTTCTTCCAATAACTCTACTCATAGTTTGCAAAAAAGTACCACAGCTGCAATTTCCATTTTTAAAAGAAGCTATATCACCTGTGACATATCTTACAAAAGGCATACCCTCCCTAGTTAAAGTTGTAAAAACCACTTCTCCCCTATTTCCGGGTTCCAATACTTTTTTAGACACAGGATCTATTATTTCAAAGTACAGATCCGCTTCTCTCAGATGATATCCATCTAGATTTTCACATTCCACACCGCCTCCATAACCCATTTCAGTCATTCCATAATGAGTAAAAACATGACAGCCAAATCTATATGATAACTCTCTTATCAAAATTTCCGGCACATAATCCGTACTTAAAAGGACATTATCTATGTTTTGTAAAAATATTTTTGGATAAATCCTACTCAGTTTCAAAACTTGTATTGGCATTCCAACAATACAGCTTATATCATGATCCTCTATGAATTTTTCTACAATTTCATAATTTTTTATAACCCCATTTATAAAGCATTTTACCCCCAGCTTATCCAAAGCTATTTTGAGCAGTTGGCCTATACTTCCATAAGTACTGCCTGGCAGAAGTATAAGAACTCTGTCATCACCATCTACAATGGCTTTCATCCCATAATAAAAAAATTGAACAGTTGACTTCAAGTCATTTTTTGTAAAATAAATCCTCTTTTTGTCAGCAGTTGTACCCGAAGTCTCAAGTGTAACTACCCTTGAAATGCATTTTTGAGGTACACATAAAAAATCAAGTGGATTATTCTCTATGTGTTTTGGGAAAGTAAATGGAATATTTTCAAAATCATGAAAAGACTTTATTTTGTTTTCATCTACATTCTTTAAATATTTTCTATAAAATCTACTGTATTTTTTTCCATAACATATACTCTGCTTTATCTTATATAACTGATATTTTCTAAGTTCTTCCCTACTTCTATGTTCTATCCCAGTTTTATCCATTACCCACTTCTCCACAGGCGTACAATGCATTTTTTCGACTTCACCTCCAAAAAAGTCACTTATTTCTGTATATATAATTCCCATTTATATCTGTGATATTGTAAATACAAAACGGAATAAGCTTACCCTCAGGATTTACCACATGAATACAACAGTCTTTGAGCCTTTCAAGATCCAAATTCCATATATCCTGAAAAGCCATTGCAGATATACTGAAAGAATAATTTTTTATAGTATACAATATATTCTTCCAGGTATCCGATCCTTTTAAAAATAATCTTTCTTTGGAAATATCCATCTTTCTTGACGACCAGTTCCTGGAAACAAATTTCATTGATTTCTTGGCGCCTTCCTCGGCCTTTTCAACGCCGCAGCATTTGCTGGAATTATCCGTGACACTCATAATCTCATCTTTATTTTTTAAAATGTAGTTCCCATGAAAAGAACACAGTGAATTTTCACAGCCAGGAGGTCTCATACTGCTTATTTTTATTTTGCCACCTGTCTGTGTATCTATGGCATCCATAACTTCAGCCAGGGTAATTCTGTCTTCATCATCCGGATTATATGGTATTCTTCCAAAATAGCTTACAGGTTGAAAATGCACTCCCCTTACAACAGGCAATTTTTTAAGTGCAAATTTTATTATTTCACCTATATTTTCCACATTTACACCAGGCACCAAAGTTGGAACAAGCACTACTCCTATTCCATGTCTGCCACAATTTTCTATAGCCTTAATTTTTAATGCAAGGAGTTCTTTTCCTCGAAGTTTTTTGTATATATCATCCTGGGTCCCATCAAATTGCAAAAATATAGAACTAAGTCCTGATCTTTTAAGATGCTTAACATATTCTTCATCTTCTGCAATCCTTATGCCATTTGTATTTACCTGTATAAAATCAAAACCGATTTTTCTTCCCAAAGATATTATACAAGGTAGATCATCTCTTATTGTAGGTTCTCCTCCTGAAAGCTGTATATTGCACTTTCCCGAGTATTTCAGCAGTGATTTATATAAAAATTCAATCTTTTTCAAAGAAGGATCCTCTGAAATGACTTTTTGTGAGGAGCCTGCAAAACAAAATTTACAATTGAGATTGCATCTTTCCGTAACTTCAATCAAAGCTGTACATGTACGCTGTCTGTGGTTTTTACACAGCCCGCAGTCAAAAGGACATCCATTTTCAACGGGTACAGCTGTATTTTCAATATACATTCTCTTCTTGTCCCTAACCCATCCGTCAATGGGAGTACTCCCTCTCCACAAAACAGTTCTAAATTTTCCATGTTTGTCACAATATTTTTCCATATAAACTTCATTGCCATGCAGCACTCTATCCGCCTTTATCTTTTTCAGGCATACGGGACATAAACTCTCCGTATGTGACAGAACTCTCATTTTATCCATGTCAATTCCTGCCTCCAAGCTCATAACCATGCTGGTCAAGTATATCCTGAAGTTTTGTATAGCTTTTTTGAATTATCTCGCCGCATTTTACTGGATAACTTATTTTTTCCCCAAAATCTGAAATATTTTGAATGCCAACAAGATCCCTGCAGTCCATGCTCTTAAATTCATTTTCAAACCAGTCCATATATTCGTCCAT
This sequence comes from Clostridium aromativorans, assembly GCF_020908015.1. Lineage (NCBI taxonomy): Bacteria > Bacillati > Bacillota > Clostridia > Eubacteriales > Clostridiaceae > Clostridium > Clostridium aromativorans. The sequence continues at coordinate 28,330 of NZ_JAJJPB010000015.1, read as the reverse complement.
CATCTCTCTAAAATCATCTCTGCAGGCCTCTCCTACATTTCCATTAGCTGAATAAAGCCCTATTATTCCTATTCCTGCTGTAAGTACGCCACAGGTTTTTCCCCTGTGATTTATACCCCCGCACATTCCTCTGAAAGCTCTCAACAAATCTGTATTTTCTCCGTCATCCTCTTCAAGTGCCATTTTAAACATTATCTGTGTACAACAAAGCCCTGATGAAGAAAGCTTGAAAACTTCAAATGCCATATCGCCATTCATGCATCATTCCCCCTTTTTTGCAACAAGCATAAAATATCCAGGTCTGCATTTTCTGATTGCCTCTCCAAATTCGCAGCCATCTATAGAGCATTTTGCTGTCTTGTTCCAAAATACACTCATAGAGCCATAGGAAAATACTATATTTACCATAAGAGTCTTGAGCATATCGCTGCAATCTTCAAGATGAATGATTTTAAATCCATTTTCCACAAGGGACTCCTGCAAAAGTTTCAGATCATGAAGTCCTCTCATACAGCTGTTAATTGAAAATTTACACATTTCTTTTAGGAATTCAGGCTTTTTTGCATATACATCATTTATAACAAGCCATCCATCTCTTTCAACAACCCTGGAAGCTTCCTTTATAGCCACATTCAAATCACCCATAAGTGACAAAGTACACTCTGCAAATGCCCCATTAAAGCTACTATCTTCAAAAGGTATTTTTTCACCTCTTCCACAAACAAGCTCCATGTTTCTATATTTGCTTTTCCCAATTTTTATTAATTTCTCAGAAGGATCGAGTCCAACTGCCTTTATATTATACTTTTCAAATAAATGATTTACCGTAGATCCCATTCCACATCCAATATCAAGCAGTACATCCCTCCCTGAAAACTTGCAGAACTTCACTGCCCTGTCCGTGAGTTCAAATCCACCAGGCCTTAGGGTCTCCCCCATAATATTCATCATATGTTCACTTTCATAGACATTACAGCATCTCATCATTTGTCCTCCAAATTCTTTTCCACCTCAAGCATTTGTCCCTGGGCAAGTTTTTCATCTATAATCACCATTTTACACTTTGGGCACTGCAGAAGTTCCACTTCAAAATTTCCTCCAAGGTAGCGCACTGTCACTTTTCTGGGCTCCAGTTCCTTACTGCATCTATTACAAATCCATGGCGTTTTTTCTCCTTTTGAGATGTCCATACTCACTCCTCCACTACTTCCATTCTGTGTATATAAACTTTATCTACAAGCACTCCCTCATCCGTCTTTTCATATTCCACCCAATGTGTTACATTTTCTATTCTAAGTCTTGCCAAGTAGTGAGAATTTTCAGGGTTAAAGAAATTCTCATTTTTCTTTTCCCCATTGGCAATAACTTTTTTCACATCCTCCAGAAGAATAAGTCGCTCTTCCATTTTATTTCTGACATTTTTTGTTAAAATGAGTTTGAAATCATATTTATCATCTGTATTCACCATATCTTCTCCCCATACCTGTTTCATCAGATTCATTTTGACTTTTTGCCTATTTTCATGTCTTTCAGAAAGTGTAGGCATCCTTTTTAGTGCAATATCCTCCAGATTATCTCCATATATAAGGTCTAAAATATGATAAGTTCTCTTGCCAAATGACACAAACAAATCCTTGCACATGGCACAATACACCAAGAAATCCCTGTCTCCTTCTTTTATCCTGTGTTTTATAAAATCCTCTGACTGATCTCTGTTTGAAAAGTACACAAGACCTCCATAGCCGCAGCATTTTGTATTTTTTTTCGAGTACTTAAGTTCTTCTATAATATACCCGAGTTTTTCTGCTATATTTCTTATGCTGTCCTGTATTTTCCCATTATATCTTGCAGTACAGGCATCATGTACATTTAGCACATGTTTTTTACCTGCAATTTTATTTCCAAGCGGTACGCCTTTTATGCTCATAACTTCCCAAAGTGAAATCGTCTTTATAAAAGGCATATGTTTATCAAACATGCTCAGACAAGTTGGGCATGCCAAGATAAAAATTGGCTTTCCCATGTGAGTCCATACATTTTTTATTTTTTCTACAATTTCCTTCATGAGATCCTCTCTGCCCGACCAATCTGCCGGAGCACCACAGCATCCTAAAAAAATTCCAACCCCTTCTACAATATTTTTCATAAGATAGCTGTAGATCTTTTCAATATAACCTGGATTGGAAGCCGGAAGTTGACACCCAGGATAAAATACATATTTTACGCTTTCATATCCAGGCTGTTTTTTTGCCATAAAAAACCTAGATCCATTACTAAACTTCATATCTTTCAGTGCAAAATCATGGTCAGACAGAGGCATTTTACTATTCTCCACCATGCTTCTTCTGGTTTTCCCTATTATAGTTTTCATATCAATGGATACGGGGCAGATTTCCCTGCACAGTCCGCAGAGTGCACAGGAATTTATCATTCTGTCAGCAAAACGCACTCCCCACACTACAGTCTCATTGTGATTTATTTGTCTTATGTAATCTTTTGAATTCAGTTTATATCTTTGAAGATGGCTGCAGCTTTCCACACATTTCCTGCACTGACATTTTAAACACCTTTTAGCCTCTTTCACTATTTCTCGTGAATTATAGATATCCCCGGATTTTTTAACAACATCCTGTGCTTTAACATTATTTACATCAACATAAAGAGACGTTAAATAAGATCCTTCCCTTTTCCTGGAAGCCGTAATAGAAAGATTGTTAAGATACCTGTCAATGGACAATGCTGCAGTTTTCGCAGAACCAACAGAATATATTACAGACTTATTTACAGTAACCAGCCTTCCTCCTGCAAATACAGACGTATTACCTATTTGAAGTGTTTTCTGATTTACATTTAACTTTTCACTCCACTCACCTGTCCCAAGGTAGACTGCATCATAATCCTCAATTATATTTTTCAGGCCATCTCCACCTACAGGGGTGTTTAACTTCACATGCACACAGTTTTCAAAAACGTCTTTCATTTCCATTTTTATAATATCTTCTGGAAGTCTTTTTCCAGCATATTCCCAAATGCTGCCTCCAATTTTGCCGCTTTTTTCATACACGCTGACCTGATATCCTTTTTTATAAAGATACTGTGCAACAACAATACCGCTTAGCCCTCCCCCCACAACAGCTGCGCTTTTATCTTTTTGTGGTATATGAATTCCCGCCCTTTTAGACGATGATCCAAATTCAACTACATATCTCTCCATGTCAGATATGCTTATAGAGCCGCCCAGTGTTTTTCTCACACATGCATCTTCGCAGGGATGATCACATATTCTACTTATTATTTTTGGAATAGGCATCTTTTTTGAAATGATCTTATAGGCCTTTTTAAAATCTTCATTTTCAATTTCCCCTATAAAGCTTTTAATATCCACATGAATAGGGCAAATTGCCGTGCAGGCCGGAAGTTCTCCGGCAATGCACCTGTCACCTTCATTTAACAGCTTAACTAAATCCATATATATTTCCCCCTGCAAATTGAAAGATATATATTAAAATCAATCTTTTATGGCCTTAAGCCCTGATAATACTTTTTCAGGTCTTGCAGGCAATTTAGTTACCCTAACTCCGCAGGCATTATAAATGGCATTTACAATAGCAGCATGCGGCCCTGCAAGAGGAAGTTCCCCTGCACCAGATGCCCCATATGGTCCCTGCGGTCTTGGAGTTTCTACGTATTCAAGTTCAATATCATCCGGTACATCTTTTATCTGAGGTATCCCGCACGCAGTCAGGGTAACATGTTTTTTTATATCCTCGAAATCCTCGCTCAAAGCCAGCCCGATCCCCTGAGCAAGTCCTCCATACATCTGCCCATCAACTACCAATCTATTTATTATAGTTCCCACGTCCGATACCAAATCCAATTTTTCAACTTTAACTTTTCCCGAAACAGTATCCACCTCAACCTCTGCCACTAACGTACCATACATATAACAGGGGAATGGATTAGCCTGATTTGTCTCCACATCGCCGTCTGCACAAGGTGCCGTCCATTTTCCATCATATCTCAAAGGCAATTTCTCGGCTACCATTTCCTCATAAGTTCTATAAGTTCCATCTGACTTTCTAAGAGCCTTTAATAACTTCCCGCAGGCCAGCCTTATGGCATTTCCAGTATATACATTGGAACGGCTTCCACCTGCTGCACCGCTATTCGGTGTCTTTTGCATGTCATTCATCACAAGTTTTATTTGATCTGGTCTTATCCCAAGAGGTCTCAGCGCTTCATAGCCTATAGTGAGAGTACCTATATCCGCACCTTGTCCGTGATCTTCCCAGGAATCCCCAATAGTTACTCCTGTAGGATTTATTTCAGCCCATGCCTCGGACGAATCAGCTCCTGAAAGTCCCGAACTATAGTGAAGTATTGCTATTCCCATCCCATACTTTTTATTTCCGCCGTTTTTATTTTTCTCTTCCACATCTTTTTTGGCCTTTTCATAATAAGGACGCAGTTTGTCAAACATTTGCGGAAGACATATTACATCTGGTTTACATCCAGTAGGAGTTGTAGAGCCCTCCCTGTATATATTTTTATATCTGAGTTCAAAGGGATCCATTCCAATCTTTTCCGCAAGTTCATCCATGAGAACTTCCGAAGCAAACATGCTTTGAGGAGATCCGTATCCTCTAAAAGCTGAGCCCCAGGCATGATTTGTAGCTACTTCCCTGCCTTTTCCCCTTATATTTGGTATATTGTAACAAGCTCCTATGAACTGTGCTCCCCTTAATGTAAGTATATCTCCAAATTCACAATATGGTCCATGATCCACTGTCCAATCTGATTCCATGGCCAACAACTTGCCATTCTTGTCAGCACCCATTTTAAGGTGTATGAAAAATGGGGATCTCTTGCCTGTATAAGTTATCTGCTGGTACATGTTAAACCCAAGATAAACCGGTTTTTTTGTAACAAGAGCTGCAACTCCTAAAAGTGCTTCTATAGTAGGGCTGAATTTATAACCAAAAGTACCTCCCGTAGGATTTTGAACTATTTTCAAATCATCTAGAGGAACACCAACACCTTCTGCTATCATAGCCGCATGAGCGTGAAGCCCAACACTCTTTGAATGAATAACCAACTGATCTTTTTCATTAATATATGCAAACCCCACATCTGGTTCCAGTGGAAGATGAGGCTGCCTGCCCACATAAAAATCATCTTCCACCACATAGGCCGCACTGTCCATTATAGGTTTAGTATCTTTCCCTTTTACCACTCCAGTTTCAAAGAATACATTTGGCGTACCCGGATGTATTTCAATGGCATCTTCATCCATGGCTTCTGGAGCGCTCATATAAGCTGGAAGTTCTTCTATTTCAACTTTGACCTTATCCACAGCTGCTTCTGCCTGAGAAGGGGTGTCTGCAAGAACCATAGCTATAGCATCTCCAAATTGAAAGATCTTTTTATCCGCAAGTATCGGCCTTTCTTTACCATCACCTTTATTGCTTGGAAGGGCCAATCCATTTATTCTGTTGCTTCCAGGTACATCCCTATAAGTTAAAACCTTATACACACCTGGCATTTTTTCAGCTTCAGAAGTGTCAATAGACAGTATATTGGCATGGGAAACTTTAGCCTGAACAAGTTTTATATGGAGAGTATTTTCAGGAAGTTCAAGACCAAGATCAGCTCCAAATCTCCAGTTTCCAGTTACTTTGTCCAAGGCAGTAGGACGAATAGCTCTAGTGCCTATAAGACTTTGTCCTTCCTTAAATTTGAATATCAAATCCTCTTTTTTAACTTCTCCCCTCATAAGCCTTGCTGCATCCATAACTGCATCTACTAATGGCTTATATCCGGTACATCTACATATATTTCTGTGTCTTTGGAACCAGTCTCTCACTTCCTCTCTGGTAGGATTTATGTTCTCATCCAAAAGTGCCTTTGCAGATACTATAAACCCAGGTGTACAAAATCCACACTGTGCTGCACCATGAATCATCCATGCCACTTGAATCGGGTGAGGTTTCTGCTCGGTTCCTATGCCTTCGATAGTTGTAATTTTAGCTTCATCCGGTACCCTTTTCATCCTTACAATACAGGATCTTACAACCTTTCCATCCATTATTACAGAACAGGCACCACATTCACCCTTGCCGCATCCAACTTTAGTTCCAAGTAAATGCAATTGATTCCTAAGTACATCTGCTAAAGTTGCCTTTGGAGTGGATATAACTGTCCTAGCAATGCCATTAACAAATAAAATTTTATTAAACATTCTAAATTCCCCCTGGTCGTTATTTGTTATATAAATAAATTCTTTTATATAAACCCTCTAGTTACATATCGGGCTGTATTTATTATATAAGCAATATACATACCAAAACCCAAGCATTGATTTTTACTGCATTTGTCTTTAAAAATTCTATCTCCGTTCAATTTTTGAGCAAATACATTAAAAACTTCTGTAACTTTTTCGAACACTGTTCTGTTTTGAAGCAGCAAAAAGCCACAGGATACTCTTGTATATCAATATCCTGCGGCCTTTTTACTATATAGAAATAAATTTAAAATATTTTATTAACTTTACCAAAAACCCAGTTTAAATCAGAAAAAGCTTTTTGCTGCTTATGCACATGTTCCAGGGCTGCTCCAGATTTTTAATTTTCTTCCACATCTCTTTGCTTATTTCCCATCGCAATGCCTTGATTTTCGAATAGGGCTTTTTCTCTACACTATTCAAATAGACTGCTACAGTAAATGGGCTTTCATTTACATAATCCACGCAACACTTAAAAGTATTCTCCTTCTGACAGCTTCTGTCCATAGTAATATAATGGGATCTAATACCTACATAGGATGGAGATCCTTCAACTTTTTTGTTGGTCTTAAGTGTACAGCCCCAGTCCAGGGCTTCTACAGTATTTTCATCCAGTACCTTAATTCTGGATATGTTTTTACATCCAGTAAGCTGTGCAGTGGCAAGAGTAGTAGGGTTTTCAAATATATAATCTCTATCGCCGCAATTTTCAACCATTCCCTTATTGATTATTGCAATATTTCTGCAGATTCGGTACACTTCATCTCTGTTATGGGACACAAAAACTGCGGAACCACTGTAATCATCCAATATATATACAAGCCGTTCCTCCATTTTACTTCTCAAATGGCTGTCAAGTGCTGAAAATGGTTCATCCAAAAGCAATATTTCAGGTTCTATTGCCAAAGCCCTGGCAATAGCAACTCTCTGCTGCTGTCCTCCTGAAAGCTGGTTGGGAAATCTATTTTCCAGTCCATTGAGATTCATCATATCTATCTTTTCACAAACTATTCTTTCTTTTTCATCTCGGGACATATTTTCTAAAGCAAAACTTATATTTTGACTTACAGTCATATTGGGGAACAATGCATAATTTTGAAATAAAAAGCCTACTTTTCTCTTACGAACAGGAACATTTATTTTTTTTTCAGAATCATACAATGTTTTTCCGTTTAATAGAATTTTACCACTGTCAGGAGTTTCAAGACCTGCAATACACTTTAATGTCATACTCTTACCTGAACCTGATGCTCCAAGCAGCCCTATAATATTGTTCCTTGTATTAAATTTAATATTAAGGCTAAATCCATGTAAATTTTTTTTGACATCAACATAAAGTCCCATTTTATTTTCTCCCAACACCATATATATTTTTTTGCTGGTATTCATTCCAGTAATTCATTAAAAAAATCATAATTGTTGAAATTATAACAATTAGTATGACCCAAATAAGAGCGTTTCTCATCTCACCATTTTCAGCTGTAAAATAAATAGCTATGGGAATAGTCTGAGTCTTACCAGGTATATTTCCGGCTACCATAAGCGTAGCCCCAAATTCTCCAAGACATCTAGCAAAAGAGAGAACTGTAGCTGCACCTATTCCAGGCCGCGCCAGCGGCAATATAACTCTCCAAAACACTTTCCATTCGGATACCCCTAAAGTCCTAGCAGCATTCACAATATTGTGGTCTATCTGTTCAAACGCTCCCTTGGTTGTCCTGTACATCAGTGGAAATGCCACAATAGCTGCAGCCACAACTGTAGCCGGCCATGAAAAAATCAAAGTCGTTCCAAACTTCAACAGCAGTTTACCTATAGGTCCGTTTCTACCAAAAATCAGCAGCAAGAAAAAGCCAACTACAGTTGGTGGGAGCACAAGAGGAAGTGTAAATATGGTATCTACAGTGCTTTTTAATTTTCCATTATAATTAGCCATCCAATAGGCTGCAATAATTCCAACAAAAAATGTTATAGTCGTTGCTACGAAAACTGTTTTTATAGAAATCCACGCTGGTGAAATATCAAAATCCATAACAAATCCCCTTCTCCCTGATCAAGTGGTTCTAAGGTTCTTGAAAAAGATTTTTCTCATAAGTAAATCACTGCAAACCTAAGAATCACCTTATCCAGATGTATAGCAGTGCTTATTTCCCACTTTAAAAAGTTGGGAGTATTAGCAACAGCAGCGTTCGGATAAAAACGACCGCTAATTATTTTCCTACTTTAAAACCATATTTTTCAAATACAGTTTTAGCTTTGTCTCCTGATAAAAATGTAAGGAACTCTTTAGCTGCATCTGCATTTTTGCTATTCTTTATTACGGCTGCAGGATAGATTACAGTCTTATGAGAATCTTTTGGTGCCGTTGCTACAATATTTACCTTTTTTGATACAAGAGCATCTGTTTTATAAACAATACCTGCATCTACATTCTTTGTTTCAACCCAAGTTAAAACCTCTTTTACATCTTTTCCATAAACAGCTTTTGGCTGGACCTTGTCCATCAATTTTAAATTCGTAAGTACTTCCTGGGAGTACTGCCCCACCGGAACGCTCTTGACTTCACCCAGTGCTATTTTCTGAACTTTATCACTTGCCAGATCATCAAAACTTTTAACATTTGATGAATCCTTTGGTACTACAAGTACTACATCATTTTGCAATAAATTCTTTACAGTATCATTTATAAGAAGATTCTTGCTCTTAAGTTCATCCATTTGTTTTGTAGCCGCTGACATAAACACATCAACTGGTGCCCCCTGCTCAATTTGTTTTTGAAGACTGCCTGAAGCTCCAAAATTGTATTTAATGGTAACATTTGGATGGTCTTTAGTGTACAATTTTTGAATTTCATTCATTGAGTCCTTGAGACTTGCAGCTGCTGACACAGTCAAAGTAACTGCCTTATCTTTACTTGTAGATGAATCCTTTTGTTCATTAGAGCTTGTACTAGAGCTTCCACATCCCACTGCCAAAAATACAACACATAATGACATAATGAGAAATAACATTCTTTTAGACTTTTTCATATTATACAACTCCCCCTTATTTTAATTATAATTATATAACGTATCATAACATTACATATAAATCATTTATATTATGTTATATTATGTTATATTATACAATAAAATTATATATTTCAAAGACTGATTAGTCAAGCTAGTGATTCAATTTTCTGTATTATTTTTAAATATAGTTAGTAAATAGCAATCTTAAAATAAAATATACACAATTTAATATAAAAGTGGTATTATTAATTTTATCCGATGACTACTATTGCTTTAATAGACAAATCAGCATAAATCTAAGGATTATTTTATTAAATATTAGGAAGTGAATTTATTGGAAAGCAAAGTAATTGAAAATTTAAAAAAAATAGTAGGAGACGATTATGTTACAAACAGCTTGTCACAGATACAAAATTATTTAACTGATGAAACTGAATCCTTAATCCGGCTTCAACCACCGGAGGATTGCGTCCTGGTTAAACCAAGTTCTCCCAAAGAGATATCCTGCATATTAAAATACGCTAATAATTTCCTTATACCTGTGGTTCCAAGAGGAGGTGGCACCGGAGTATGTGGTGGAGCCGTTCCTATAAAACCCAGCATAATTTTATCTCTTGAAAGATTGAATAAAATAATTGAACTGGATAAAAAAAATCTGATGATCACAGTGGAAGCAGGAGCAACTCTGTCAGATTTACTCGAATCATTAAATAAACAGGATAAATTATTTTTCCCCATACATCCCGGAGATGAAGGTGCCCAAATAGGCGGTATGGTTATGGAAAATGCTGGAGGTACAAAAGCTGTAAAGCATGGAATTATGCGAAACCACGTCAAATCTTTAGAAGTAGTTCTCCCTACAGGAGAAATAGTAACTTTAGGCGGAAAACTTATAAAAAATAACATGGGTTATGATCTGCTCAGCATGATGATTGGAAGTGAAGGAACTCTTGGTGTAATTACAAAAGTCACTTTAAAGCTCTATGCAAAGAACAAGTACACGGGAACTCTATTGATATCATTTGACGACAGGCGTGATGCCTGTGATTCAGTACCTACGATACTTCAAGAGGGAATAACGCCCTTAGCCGTAGAATACATGGACAGACTTATCTCACAAAGAGCTGCTGAAGATCTCGGAACTACATGGCCTGCTGTTAAAGGCTCCGTAGATTTGATGTTTATGCTTGATGGGAAAACTGAAGATGAACTGTATTCTGATAGTGAAAAAATTGTAGAGATATGTGAAAATCACAATGCAGTAGACAGTATTATAGCAGAGACTTCAAAAGAACAAAAGAAACTTTTGGATATAAGAAGTAATGCTTATACACCTTTTAAAGATCATGTAGCAGATGGACTGGATATGGCTGTTCCACCTTCATCAGTACCGGACTTTTTTGATGATATAACCTCCCTGGCGGAAAAATACAACACCACAATCCCAGCAGTAGGTCATATAGCAGATGGAAATATACATAATTTCATACTCAGTGTCAACGGAAAACTACCATCTTATTATGAAGAATTCAAACAGCAAATGTATAAAATTGCCCTAAAATATGGTGGAACAATAACAGCTGAACACGGAACTGGAAAGACCAGGAAAAAATATATGCCCCTTCAATTTACTGAAAGGGAGATTGAAATTATGAAGGGTGTAAAAAAGGCTTTTGATCCAAATGGTATATTAAATCCAGGTACTATAATCGATTAAGATGTAAATTAAAAATACTCTTTCTACACAAGTATGAAAGAGTATTTTTAATTTTATTCCATAATGGTTTTTTCTATGTTATTTTCCCTGTAGGTTATCCAGTCGCTCCAGCTGCCGCTGTATAGTTTAGCCCTTATACCAATTTCATCCAGTAATAAAAAATTAAAAGTTCCGTCTATACCTGAGCCACAGTATACTATCACTTCTTTTTTGCCATAGGCATCTTTAAATTTTTCTTTTAAATAACCAATATCCTTAATAGTATTATCTTGGTTTAGATTTTCTTTCCAATAATAATTTACCGCTCCCGGTATATGTCCTGCTATTTTATCTATGGGTTCATTTTCGCCTCTATATCTTATAGGAGTTCTCGAATCTATTATCATCCATTTATCATCGTACTTTATCCTATTCACATAGTTCATATCAACCCTCATATCTTTATTCACATTTGACTGAAAAGTGCCTTTCTTAGAAGACTTTACTATATCTTTAGAAAGATTATTTCCATCATTCACCCACTTGTCTATTCCTCCATCTAAGACATAGTTAAACTTATGCCCCATGTAATATCTCAACATCCAGCAAAACCTTGCCGCATCAGCAATTTTATAATCATCATAAGCCACTACCACGGTATCATCATCTATCCCTAAATTCTCCACGGTATTTTTAAACTCATCAACTTCCGGAAGAGGATCTCTTCCCCCATGTTCTCCTGGTGTTGAAGAAAGATCAGTACTCAAATTCACAAATAAAGCTCCCTCTATATGTGATTTTTTATAGGCATTTCGCCCATACTCTTTATCCAACAAATCTCCCCTACAATCCACAATCACTAAATTGTCATCTTTTAAATGCTCTCCAAGCCATTTAGTAGTAACAAAATTTTTCATTTAATCTCCTCCATATTATATAAATTCACTTCATTACCCTCTATCTAGATTTTCGCCTATTATCGATTTAACCATTAAAGGTAAATTTCTTTTCTGATTAGCACTTAAAAACTTTACATCAATAGGTTTATCAATTATCATTCTTACTCGAGCAGGTACAAATTTTTTCCCCCTGTTGTCTTCAAATATTTTATGGCTGCCATCAATGACTACAGGTACTATGGGTATGCCAGATCTGATTGCAAGTTTAAAACTTCCCCTTTTAAATTCAAGCATCTCATGACATTTACTTATAGTACCTTCTGGGAATATAACCATGGAGTATCCTTTTTTTAGATTGTCTATTCCCTCATCAATAGCCTTTGCAGACTCTCTTATATTTTTTCTATTCATAAACACACAGTGAATTTTTTTCATTCCCTCCCTAATAATAGGTATTTTCAGCAGTTCATTCTTTGCAATAAATCCCATGGGCTTATGAATATAAGCAAGTATTATAAAAGGATCAAAATTTCCCTGATGATTTGAAACAAACAGATAATTTCTCTCTGTCAGTTTTTCATTCCCAATTACATCCACTTTAACCCCAATTCTATCTAATATATTTTTTGCCCATCTTGATACGATTTTTGATATACGTTCATCTGCTTCTTTTCTAGGAAAATTTTTATAAACGGATTTGATCCTTAACTCAAGATAAAAAGTATAAAATACATAAAATGTAAAATACAGATATAAAAATACAGTTCTCATTCTTTTTTTCCTTACTATAAAATATAATTAACAATAATATTATACCATTTTTCTTTAAAAAAAAGATGGATTTATTTATGAAAACATCCATCCTCCTCTTTATTATAATTTTTGAACAGTTTTAGAACCATGTTCTCTACAGTGCACCCATCCTGCATATTCAGGGTCCTTCTTATTTCTCTTCAGAACCTCTCTTTCACCTAAGTATTTTTTTGCATCATAGCCATATACTTTTCTATCTTCACCTATGGGACAAACTTTTATGCAAACTCCACAGGGATAGCAAAATGCACTTTTAAGCTCAGCATGATATGCTGCACATTTTTTCTTATCCATATCTGCAATAAGATTTTCCGTAGTCTTAAAAGAAGATGTAGGGCAGCATTTTCTACACATTTCACATTTAATACACAGATCTTTTTTCAAAACCGGATCAGGTGGAAGCAGAGCATTTGTTAAAACAGATACCAACCTTACCCTGGGACCAAATTCCTTGGTTATGAGAGTATGATTATATCCAATTGTCCCAAGTCCTGCATATTTCCCCGCCAATACTTGAGAAAAAGCTGCAGCTGGTTTTTCTATGAGGACAGAAATATCCCCATAACAATCTCTTGGAAAAAAGAATGCCTGTTTCTTTTGTACATTCAAATAATTTGAAATTTTATAGGCAGCTTCATCCAGAATCCTGTTAGCTGTATTATATAATTCAGAATACACAACAGAAGGGGTTGTCTCAAGCATAGGTAAATATATCTGCGTGCCAAGTACAATTACACTTTTTACTTCAGGCCATATGTTTTGCGGATAATATTCTGGATCTGTTTCGCCGTATTTTTCCCATCTTTCCACAGGTGCAAATCCAATAAGGTTCATCTGTAACTTCTTCGCCATATTTATAATATTAAATTTTAACTGATAACTTTTGTTTGAAAAATTTAGCATAATTGTCACCTCGTAAATTTTAAATAAGTTCATTCAAAAAAGCCAAGCTTCTTAAAATATAGTAAAATAATACATCCACTACTATACTTAAAAGCTTAGCCTTTAGTTTTTCTAATCAGCTAACATATAACAATTTCTATTGATTTATAATATATGGCACTTCAATCTATTTGTCAACTGTTTATCTTAAAAAACTTGTACAAAATCATTGAAGATATAGTTGGTTAAGAATAAAATAATAACATGCGGATAATGATATAAATATTTTAATTTCAAATATATTATGGGAAGCGATAAATTTTATGTTGACAAATTTATTTAAAGGAATACTTATAGGATTGATAACAGGTATGCCCTTAGGGCCCATCGGAGCTCTATGTCTTAAAAATACCCTGACTTTTGGACGTAGATATGGTTTAATTTCTGGACTTGGATCAGCATTTACAGATAGTATTTACGCCTATCTCGCTGTCATGGGTTTCATGTTGATTGAAAGATTTATTGTGTTACACGAAGAATATCTTCGTATTCTAGGAGGACTCATATTAATTTGTTTCGGTGCTTATCCTTTCGTACATAAGAAGCAAAATAGTGTTTTAAATAAAAACATAGAAGAAATTAATAAAAAAAATACTTCAGCATATCATCACTTATTATTCAGGGCATTTACTTCTACATTTTTAATATCTCTGGCAAATCCGACTACTATTTTTGCGTTCATAGTTATATTTACAGGACTGCATTTATCAAATTTAAAAATAAGCCCCATGAATAAACCTTTTTTAATTCTAGGTGTATTTACAGGGAGCATGATTTGGTGGTTTGTGCTAGTTTTTACAGCAGGTAAATTCACAACTAAACTTAAAATGAAAAACAAATCACTTATAAATAGAATATTAAATTCCGTAATAATATTGGGAGGAGTAGTAATATTTTTAAGTGCTTTTAACCATTTTAGCCTTAGAAAACTCACACTATTAAATTCAAAATTACTTAAATTATTTTTTAACATCAAATCCAGAATACCTTTCTATAAATATAAATAGAAAGCTATCTTTTTATTCCATATTGTTTTCAAAAAATTTTGGATTTAAAACCCCTTCCTCTCACTTCACTTGCATCCATAATAGACATAACTGCGTTAGCATCTAAATTATGGATAAATCTTTTGGCCTCTTCTACTTGTCTGGAATTCATTATGGAATATATGATCTTTTTTTGAGTTCCAGTATATGCTCCTTCGCCATAAAGGTAAGTAACTCCCCTTCCAAGTTTTTCTACTATAGCTTTTTCTACATCCTCAGTATTACTAGTCACTATAAACATTATTTTTCCCCTATCAAATCCCTCAATCATCTTGTCAACTACTACAGAATACATATACATGGATATCAATGTATATAGGGCAATAGGCAAATTCCCTATAATCATACCTATTGACACTATCACCGCATTGATCCCAAATCCAATTCTTCCTATGGAAATTCCATATTTCTTCTTTACTGCCACCGCTATTATATCTGTGCCACCTTGAGATGCTCTGCATTTGAATACAATTCCAGCCCCAACTCCCGTAAGCATTCCACTGCACAATGCCGATAGAAGTGGATCCGGCAGATAATAAAAATTGTGCACTGTCCTGGTAAAAATTAAAGACAAAGACATGGCTGCCATGCCTATAAAGCTAAAAATTCCAAACCTCCTATCCACGGTTTTAAATCCTACCATAAATATGGGAATGTTTATTGCTATAACAAAATACCCTGAAGGTATTCCCGTTAAATATTGAAATATAATTGCAACACCCGATACTCCACCGCTTAAAAATTTATGGGGTATGATAAACATATTGACTCCAATGGAATATACGACATTTCCTATAATAATTATCAGTATTCTCAATATAATACTTTTTACATTTTTCATATTATTTCTCCATAATCAATAACTTAACTCTATACAGCTGATTTTTCCCATTTTTAATCTCCACTGCAATAGATTATATTGCATATTATTTTAGGTTTAGTAAAATAATTGACACATTAAAAGAGCATTCAGAATAAAATATTATGAAAAGTAATAGCATGAGGAGATTTTAAAGTGCTTTATTTTAATTACCCTGATGACTCCAATTATACATTTAATATTGACGAAAATTGTTTAAAATTCTATAGAAATGATACAGATACCGATTCTGTAAAATTAAGCGAGCAAAAATTATCACCTATTAATTTTAGCATAAATTATCCAGTAATATCAAATGAAAAAGAAATAGAATCCCTTACAAAAATCAATAATCTTATTGCAGATGAAGTAAGCAAACTCTTTAGGAGTCAAGTTCTGCTTCCTGAAATTGTCGACTTTCATGATATACTTGGAAACTATGAAGTAACGCTAAATCAAAAAAATATTCTCAGTATACTTTTTAATATGGGTACTTATATAAACCATGCTGCCCACGGATATACAAAATACTCTTCTATAACAGCTAACACTGAAACAGGACAGGTATATGAGTTTAGTGATCTATTTAATCCTAAAGTATATTATACTAAAGTTTTAAACGATCTGGCAATGCAGTATATTAAAGAAAATAATATTGATTTAATAAGTGAATATAAAGGCATAACAGAAGATCAACAGTATTATCTAACTCCTGAAAATCTTGTATTGTATTATCAAATTTACGAATACACACCTTATGTATACGGGCTTTTCAAAATAGAAATCCCATACAATAAAATAACCAATATTATAAGCCCCACAGGTCCCATAGCTAGGCTTACTAGATCGACTGATCCTTAGGTTCAGGTGGAGTTTACATGTAAAAAGAGGGATAGCCATAATGTCACATATAAGAAAAATATCCGGCAGAGAATTGAGAAAGATGCTTGAAAGCAAATTTCCTCCACTTCTAATTGACGTTAGAACCCATAGGGAATTCCACAAAGGACATATAGACAGTAGCAAAAATATCCCCATTGAGAATTTTAAAGATACCATAAAAAAAATAAAACCAGATTTGAATTCTTCCATTGTAGTGTATTGCAAATGTGGTATAAAATCTGCAAAAGCCTCTCATATACTAAAAAAAATGGGATTCAAAAAAATTTACAATTTAGGTGGAATTGAAAACTGGCATCATAGACTTAAACGTTGATTTCATTAAAAAGGGAAATTAAGTTGTATGTCAATAAGAGCAGCTTAATTTCCCTAAAATTTCTTAACTGTATTAAATTCTTTAAAATACTATTCTACTATCATCAAATCTTTCGGATAATGATTTAATACTTCACAGCCATCTTCATTGGCAATTACCAAATCCTCTATTCTCACTCCCACTTCTCCCGGTATATAGATACCAGGCTCAATGGAAAAAATCTGTCCCGGCTGAACCACGTCGGTATTAGCTGAAGAAACATCCCCGAAATCATGATCCTCTATTCCTATAGAATGTCCTAATCTATGGGTGAAATATTTTCCGTAGCCTTTTTCTGTTATATAATCTCTAGCTGCAGCATCTATATCGCAAAACCTGACTCCTGCTTTAGCTTTTTCTATTCCCCTCTTATTTGCCTCTAAAACTATATTGTAAACTTCTCTACTGTGTTCTGGTGCATATTTATAGAAAACAGTTCTAGTCATATCTGAACAATAGGAATCTTTTTTACAGCCAATATCAATGACTACACTGTCTCCTTCTTTTACAGTTGAATCATCCATTACATGGTGTGGATCTGCTGCATTTGCGCCATAGCCTACAATTGGATCAAAGGAATGACCTTCTGCTCCCAGCTCTTCCCATATATCAGAAAGTATTTTCCCCATTTTCTTTTCAGAATACTTTTTTGGAATAAGCTTAATCATCCTGTCTATAGCAATATCATTTAACTTGGAAGAATTTCTCATCAATTCCTTTTCTTTTTCATCTTTACACATTCTCACCCTGTCAATAATTTCTGAAGCATTTACAAACGCACTTCCAGCTTTCAATTCCATTAATTTGATCAAAAAATGTGAAGCCCAATTTTTATCGATACCCATAGGTTTATCTTTTTCAACATATTTTGAAAGAATTTCTACAGGCTTCTGAACATCATTATAGTATATAATATCTACTCCTAAATCTTCACTTATAGGAAACAATTCATTTACAAATAATCTGTTGTTTCCCTTTAAGTTTACATAGAGTACCAACATCCTCTCGCCAGGCAAAATCCACTTTCCTGTAAGGTAGAATATAGCAGATGGATCTGAAATTATCATCTGAGGTAATTTTTCTTCCTCCATGAGCTTTAAAACTTTTTTAAGTCTTTCTTGTATCATTGTAAATCCACTCCTAGGTTAAATTATTATTTTTAATTTTCTATATTCAATAGAAGATTAAATTTCAACTTTCACTATTAAACTAACCCTGTTTAAATCCAGTCCTTTTTACAAAGTTATTCCAGATGGCAATTCCGCTAAATATTACAATCAGCGCCCCACCTATCATTTCAACTTCATATATTACATTTTCCTTCAGGCTCGGCATAACCGGTGTCGCCGATAGGACAATACCCAATGATACCACTACTAGAACTACATATGCTATATTGACTGCCATGCTGTTTTTCTTAGAGATTTCATAAGGTCTTTCTTCATTAGGTCTTGTCTTTCTGAGTCTAATATATGAAGTAAGCAGCAGTACATAGGGAAATAACGCAGTAAGCGCAGTCATGGTGACAAGTACGTTATATATAGTATCGACTGAAGGCAGCAGAGATGTAGCAAGCAATATCACTGTCACTATGACTGCCTGCAAATAAACTGCCTTTGTGGGTATGTTGTGTTCATTGACTTCAGTAAATGATTTGGAAAATATCCCCTTATTGACGCTTCCGAAAAGCATCTTTATTGGCGAAGCAATATAGAGTATTATAGCTCCAAGAATTGAAAGGGATATTCCAAGTGCAACGAGCTTTATGAACCAGCTTCCAATTCCAAGATTGGCTGCAACCTGTGAAAGTGCTACAAGTACACCCTGGGAAGCAGTTATCTTATCCGTAGGAAGAATAAGGGTTATTGCAATTGAACCCAGAACATAAAGACCTGCCACAAAAGCCGCAGCAATCAGTATAGCTTTGGGGAAATTTTTCTTTGGATTATCCATTTCCGTCACAAAATTAGCTGTAGTTTCAGCGCCAGCAAGAGCAAACATCACAGAAGAAATAGCAGCAAATGAATTCACGTCCATTTTGGGCATCATTGTCTGAACTGTGTAAACAGATGCAGGTTTATGTCCAAATATGAGAACAGATATGAATGCCATGGCAATCAACAGTATTGTAGGAACAGTTGACCCCAGTGCTCCAATATTCGTAAATATCTTTCCAAAAGCCATACCCTTTGTACTTATTACTGATAAGATCCAGAAAATAACCAGGGATGCTGCCATTACAAATATTTTATTTTCTGCCAGAGCAGGTTGTCCTATTGCATAGGATACGTTTACCATTAAAAATGTTAAAAAAGAAGTATACCAGAATATCTTTGCCGTCCAATTCAACCAGGATACCATAAAACCCTGCTTGTCTCCATAGGCTTCCTTTACCCATTCGTTGCTGCAAGTTCGGCACAGATAAGGGCAATTGGTACAAAGAAAATAAAAGTAAAAATCACCCATACCGGGATTGCACCTAAGCCCAGCCCGAAACTAGATGCCGTAGATTTGGCAATCCACCTTATTCCAAAAAGTGCCGACACATTCATAAAAACTAAATCCCATAATCCGATTTTGTTTTTCATTTTTTGTCCTCCTTTAGTACAGTAAATAATAATTTAATAATCTGAAAATTACAATACAATATTACCATACTTTTTTCGATATGTACATATATTTTTTAATTATATAGTAATTTTTTTATATATACTGTAATAAACTAAATTATACTACTTTAAAACTTCTGATACTACGGATGCTTATTATTTGAAAATAATTTTCTATTATGATATTATAATTGAAGTAAAATAATGTGATTATTTAAGATTATAAAATTTCTAAATACACTACAATGGAGGAAAACAATGATTGGTGAAATAGCTAAAAAAATTCGTAATTTAAGAAAGAAAAATAATTTTACTTTAAAAGATCTAAGTCAAAAAACTGGTCTTTCAGTGAGTTTTTTGTCCCAAATAGAAAACGGTTCTTCCTCTCTTGCAATTACTTCTCTAAAAAAAATTGCAGATGCCCTTAATGTCAATATAAGTTACTTTTTTAAAGCTCCTGAAACTCATAATTTTCTAGTTAAAATAAATGAACAAAAATTATTTAAAATGGAAGGTTCCAATTCAGAATTTATAAGAATAAGCGGTAACTTTTCCTCAAGAAGCCTTGAATCCATGCTGGTAATAATACCTCCCGAGCAGCCCCATGGAAGCAGATTCAATCATCCGGGTGAAGAATTTGTATATGTACTGGAGGGCGGCCTTATCGTAACTTTAGATGGTAAAGAATATTTCGTAGAAGCAGGTAATTGTATACAGTATCCTTCAACTATAATACATTCATGGAGAAATCCTATGAAGCAGGCCACAAAACTGATTTGCGTAATAACTCCATTAATTTTCTAAAATATCAGTTCTTTATTTTAAGTATAAAAAAGCACTCACCAATAAAAGTAAGTGCTTTTTATAACTGTGAATCATCTTTACGACTTTTTTCATTTCTCCCTTTTACTAATCCCCGTATAAATATTGTTGTAATCACTATTCCTAAAACTATAATTAATCCCTTCATTACAAATATCCTCCTCATTAATAAAATTATAACATATTTTTTTTAAAAGGGGATCTTTATTCAATTCACAATACACAATTGATAGCAAATAGAAATTAAAGTTTACGCATATATTGACATCCATATGTAAAAGATGTACAATAGAATAATATGAGGAGGTGATAAAATGGAAAATAAGAAATCTATACTGATAACACCTGATGTTATGGAAGAATGTCTATGTGAATCTCTGGATATAATTGAAAAAAATACTCAGTCACATAAGAAAAATAAAAAGCATTTAAAGTAAAGAATTATAATTTTCAATTCTCATCAGTCACTATGTGATATCCGTGATATTGTTACTTTCCCATCAGTAATTCTCTTTTAAAAGCTCCCAATAAGAATAGCCTATAAATTTTCCACTGTTTTTCCTATATTTCATAGGAAATAAAGAGTGGTATTTTATAGGATCTTACATAAGACTTCATTTTCCCCTATACATATTCTACTTATATAAATTATTCTATTCGTATAATTATTTTTCGCCATAAATTCAAGAAATCTTGATTTAATTAAACTGCTATTACAGTTTCAACTCCATAAATCTTGCATCTTTAAACGGATTATAGGTATAAGCTGGAATATCATAAAACCCTGAGGATAAATACAGGTGCTGTGCACTTTTCATAGTTACAAGTGTATCGAGTCTTATGTATTTATAATTCATATCTTTAGCTTTTTCAATTGCTATATCTATAAGTTTTCTTCCTATACCCATCCCTCTGTAATTATCACGAACATAAAATCTTTTCATTTCGCAAATATCCCCCAATATTTTTCTAAGAGCTACACATCCTGCGCTTTTCCCATCTACCGAGGCCAGTATAATTATGCCATCTGGTGAACTATATTTTCCAGGTAACGTATTCACTTCTGTCTGAAATCCCTGAAAATCAAGATCTATGTTCAAGGAACCTGCATAATCTAAAAACAATTTTTTTACTTCTTCTAAATCCAATTTGTCTTCTGCCATTTTAAATTTAATTTCATGATTTTTCTCTTTAAAAATATTCATGTTGGTAGCCCCTTTAATTCTATAAAAATTCATGAAGCCAACTTTATAATTTCACCAGTTAGGGGAATGAAATTAAAAAAGTCAGCCTCGTTCTAATATAATATAAGATAAATACCCTGTAGTTAACAAAACTTATATAAGATATTATAGCACATAATATGCTGATATGTTTAAATTGATCATAAATAATTTTGGAGATTTAGAGCAATTAATGAAATTAAAAATGCTAAATATTCATAACATTTTCTTTTGTAATGTCAATTAATTCAGCATCAGTATGGATTTCTATAAAATCTATAATATTTTCCATTATATAATCAGTATGTGATGAATTTCCGCATATTCCCACAATGCCTATAACTATTATCTGGTGTATATCCCTGTCGTCTATTTCCGATACCGATACATTAAACTTATTTTTTAACTTTTGGACTATGCTTCTTACGATCATTCTCTTTTCCTTCAGTGAATGTACCCAGGATGCTCTTAATTTAACTCTCATAAATAAAATTTTCAATATTTATCACCATCTTTTTTTAATGTTGTATTATAAATTATAATACAACATCTATCATCTGCAAAAATATATATAACATTAAATTTAATCAATTTTTAATGTCAACGATATATAATACAATTATATTATATATATGGAGGAGATTTTTTATGCCCTTATTGGAATTTAGAAATGTATCATACATGAGCAATGGCAAGTACATATTAAAAAATTTATCTTTAAAAATCAATCAAAAGGATTTTATATCTGTAGTTGGTCCATCAGGCAGCGGCAAAAGCACCTTCTTTAGGCTGTGCTCTCAACTTACAAGCCCCACTGATGGAAATATATTTTATAAGGACATACCCTACACTGAATATAACCCCATAGAATGGAGGAGACAGATATCTTACTGCTTTCAAACTCCCTCTCTTTTCGGGAACACTGTCATGGATAATTTAAATTTTCCATTTTTCATACGAAATAAAAAAGTGGATTTATCGACAATAAAGAAACTTCTGAATGATTTTAAAATGAGTTGCGAGTATTTACCAAGAACTATAGATAATCTTTCAGGTGGAGAAAAGCAGAGAATTGCACTAATAAGAACTTTAATCTTTAATCCTGAAATTCTTCTCCTAGATGAGATAACATCTGCACTTGATGAAAAAAACACTCTAATCGTGGAAAACGTAATCAGATCTTTAAATAACAGCGGAACCACTATTTTATGGATAACACACAATTCAGAACAGAGTAAAAAATATGCAAATAAGATTTTATCAATTGAAAGTGGAAAATTTAAATCTTTGGAGGTTATAAAATGACTGGAGCTGCAGATATAAGTATTTATTCTATTTTATTTTCCCTACTGCTCGTGCTGATCTCTCTTATTTTTTCATATTCACAAAAATTGAATCTCGAAAAGGATATAATTATAAGTGTGGCAAGGGCTGTAATACAATTGATTATTGTAGGATACTTGTTGAATTATATATTTGGATTAAAAAATGCATTTTTCACTACATTTTTACTGATATTTATGATTATAAATGCTGCATACAATGCATCCAAAAGAGGAAGCAAAATTAAAAATGTTTTCTTTATATCTTTTATATCAATAATTCTTGGAACATCAATCACCCTGGCAATTCTTGTGTTTTTGAGAATTATAAGATATGAACCTTATCAGGTAATACCCATCGGCGGGATGATCATCAGCAACTCAATGATAAGCCTGGGATTGAGTTTTAAACAGATGAAATTAAACTTCAAAGATAAAAGGGCTGAAGTTGAAGCAAAATTATCACTAGGAGCAGACATCTACCAATCATCCATAAATATAATAAAAGACTCCATTAAAGTTGGAATGATGCCTACTATCGATTCAGCCAAGACTCTGGGAATAGTGGCACTACCCGGTATGATGACCGGGCTTATTCTGGCAGGTACTTCACCTATAAATGCCGTCAAATATCAGATAATAGTCACCTTTATGCTGCTTTCCGCCACTTCCATATCTTCTTTTACAGCCTGTTATTTAAGCTATAAGAAATTTTTTAATGACAGGAAGCAATTAATCCAGGAAAAATAGTAATAGATTTTTCTTGGATTAACACTTTACAGCTTATAGTTTAATTTCTTTATTTTCAATTCTTTTAGCTAAATCTTTAATTTTTTCTTCAATGGTCTTAGCTGTTTTAATAAATTCCTCGTCGCTTTTCCCTGTAGGATCTTCAAGTCCCCAGTCCTCTTCATATTTGGATGGTAAGAATGGGCATGCAACATTACAGCCCATTTTTACCACTATATCAATTTGGGGTAAATCATCAATCAGCTTTACATGTTGAATTTGATTTATATCGACATTGTATAATTTTTTAATTGTTCTAACTGCATCTTTATTTATTCCGGATTTAATCTCTGTTCCAGCTGAATATGAATCAAATACCTCACTTCCATATAATCTTCCTATTGCCTCAGCTATCTGTGATCTGCATGAATTATGGACACATATAAAAGCAACTTTTGGTTTCATCTTTTTCCTCCTATATTAAATTTTTATATTATGAGTTATATTCTGATCTTTTAAACACTATTAAATCACTATCTAGTTTAGATGGTTTTCCCAATGTTTTATAAGAATTTTGTAAAGTTCCCACTAACTCCCATCCGTCTTTTCCATAGTTATTTAACAATTCTTCTATACTTAAATTTTCTTGTGAACTTAAAAAATGGTCAACCGTAAATACTTTATATTTCCATTCCATATTAACAATACCCCCTTAAAAAATTTCTATCTATTTAATGCAAAATACTTTTTTCCCCAGTGCAATGCTACATTTACAAGCCCTATCATTACAGGAACTTCAATCAATGGCCCTATTACTGCTGTAAAAGCTTCCTTAGATTCTATACCAAATACAGCAACTGCCACAGCTATAGCAAGTTCAAAATTATTACTTGCAGCTGTAAATGAAAGTGTAGCTGTCTTTTTATAGTCTATACCCGATTTGTAACTTATAAAAAATGAAACTGAAAACATAACTGCAAAGTAGATTACAAGTGGTATGGCAATTCTAATTACATCCAAAGGCAATTCTATAATATACTTTCCTTTAAAAGTAAACATTACAACAATAGTAAATAATAATGCTATCAGAGCCAGTGGACTTATTTTAGGAATAAATTTTTTTGTATACCATTCTGTACCCATTTTAGGTTCCAACAGCAATCTGGTTAGCATCCCAAGTGCAAAAGGAATACCAAGGTAAACTACAACGGAAGAAGCTATTTTCCCCATTGAAATATCTACACTATAACCGGTAAGTCCAAACCAGGTCGGAACTACAGTTATAAATATATAGGCATATATTGAATAAAATATAACCTGGAATATGGAGTTGAACGCTACAAGTGCAGCTGCATATTCCGTATCTCCATCTGCAAGGCTGTTCCATATGATGACCATTGCAATACACCTGGCAAGTCCAATAAGTATAAGGCCTGTCATATATGCAGGATAAGCATGTAAGAATATCACTGCAAGTGCAAACATCAATATAGGTCCTATTACCCAGTTTTGAATAAGTGATAGGGATAATACCTTGGGATTTCTAAATACCTTGCCAAGTTCTTTATAGTTCACTTTGGCAAGTGGAGGGTACATCATTACAATAAGTCCTATAGCTATAGGTATGGATGTAGTTCCAACAGACAAACTGGATAGTCCTCTTGATATACCTGGCACTCCCCACCCAAGCATAACTCCTATAAACATAGCAAGAAATATCCAAAGCGTTAAATAACGATCAAGCAATGACAACCTGGATGATTTACTTTTCATATACATTCCTCCTGTTTTCCAGGGGGTCTGACCCCTTACCATTTTTTAGTAGGGGGTCAGACCCCTATTTATAGATCAAATAATTTTTCATCTTTAATTTCTTCTGCTTTCCATTTTATCAATGCGAAATTCCCATCGGAAATTTCGTTGACTTTGTTTATCCATGGTATTTCACTGCTTGCTTTAGCCTTGAGTACACTATTTGTAGTATCAGCTGCATACATGCTGGAATTTACAATCCACCACTTACTTGCAATTCCCGCACGTTCTAGATCCGCTTCAAGACGTATGGATTCGTAGACCGGAGTATCCTCGGCCAAAGTTACAATAATGACTTCTGTATCATTGGCATTTTTGAGTTCAGGTAAAAGATCCTTGACAGATTGAGGTATATCGCCCTCCGAACGCATAATTTCTCTATTATAGCTTTCCGTAGAGTCCAGTAATAACAGAGTATGACCTGTAGGTGCTGTATCTATTACTACGACCTCATCTTTAGACTTTTCCACTATTTCTGCAAAAGCCCTGAATACAGCTATTTCCTGTGTACATGGGGATCTTAAATCCTCTTCAATATACGCCATGTCGCTTTCATTCATAGTTTTTCTGGCATTATTTAATACTTCTGTTTTATATTTTTCAAGTTCTTCTTTTTCATCAATATGACTTAATGTAATGCCATAATTTTTGTCTAGGACAAATTTTAAATGTGCTGCTGGATCAGTAGTAGTTAAATGAACCTTTTTACCCTTTTTAGAAAGTCCCAGGGCAATGGCAGCTGCAACTGTTGTTTTACCTACTCCACCTTTTCCCATAGTAAATATTACTTTTTTGTCATTATTGTATAGATCATCAACTATATCTTTCAGCTTATTTATCTTATTTATTTTATTTACATTCAGTTCTGTAACCTTATATTCACTATTATCTTTCTTTAAAAATGCTCTTATATTTTTAATTCCCGTTACATTATATGGCCTAAGTGGTATTTCATAAGTTTCAATAGATTTTATACTTTCAGGCATATCATTTAAGGCATTTTCCTGCTTTAAATAAATTGCATTTGAAATATTATCATCGTGGACTTCAAGTACGCCATTTATAATCAATATCTGATTATCTATACCTATGTCTCTTAATTCCCTAGATGCTCTTTCTGCTTCTTTAAGAGGTGTAATTTCGGGTCTTGATACAAGAACAAGAGTAGTTTTTGCTTTATCTGATAGAGTTTCAACTGCATTTTTATATAATGATTTTTTATCTTCAAGCCCGGATAACTGCCCTAAACATGAAGCTCCATGAGTGCTTTCTCCTATAAAATTGCTCCAGGCCGAAGGAAGTTGAAGCATCCTCAGTGTATGCCCCGTAGGAGCTGTATCAAAAATTATATGATCAAATTTTTCTTCAATTTTTTCATCAGTAATGAAAGTTGAAAATTCATTGAAAGCAGCTATTTCCACAGTACAAGAACCTGAAAGCTGTTCTTCCATATTTTTAACAGCTGCTTCTGGAAGCTTATCTTTATATGGAGCTATTACACTTTCTCTATATTCTGCAGCCGCCTTTTCAGGATCGAGGTTTGCTACTATCAAATTTGGTACCTCTTTAATTTCAACTCCCTTATTATCGAGATCCATGCCAAACACATCCTGCAAATTGGAAGCCGGATCTGTACTGATAAGCATGATTTTCTTTCCCTGATCTGCAAGGGCAACAGCAGTGGCGCAAGCAGCAGAAGTCTTGCCTACGCCGCCTTTACCTGTAAAAAACAAATATTTAGTTAAATGTATACTGTCAGGATTAAACTTTTTAAACATCAACAGCACCCTCCTCCACAATCACAACCTTTGGATTTTATCTTAAGTCCGGTTTTTAAATAATCTTCTGATATACCCAGTAATTCGCAAAATTCCTTATTTGTTGGATATGCTTTTGTCTTTACTATTGCACCCTCTACCATAGTTACTGGAAGTATTTCTGTACCTTCTTTATTCAATATCTCATTAATTGTTTTATTGTCTACAAATATCTGAGGATTGCTGGTCAAATTATACCTTTCAACCAATATACCTTTTTTTTGAAGCGTATTAATAACAGTAGAAACTCTTAGCAACTCCGGATCTATGGAAGGTCCACATACTCCTGTAGAACAACACATTGCCGGATCAAAAATTATCATTTTTTTCATATAAATCTCTCCTTATAATATAAATTTATTCTTCATTGCCAGTTTCACATTCACTACCACCATGTCCTTTGCAGATACAATCCTCAGTGTCTGTTATAATATTCATCAAGAACAGCAATAGCTTATTTGCATTAGTATTATCCAAGGAATAGTGACTCCAGACTCCTTCTTTTCTACACTTAACAAGTTTACAGTCCATAAGCACTTTCATATGGTGTGATAGAGTTGGCTGTGTAAAATCAAAATGTTCCAGTAAATCACAGGCACATTTTTCACCGCAGGAAAGTATGTCAATAATTTTTAACCTGTTTTGATCTGACAATGCCCTGAATATTTTTGCGTTTGGTTCATAATCCAAATTCATAAAGTCACCTCCTTATATAGATAATTATCTATATATAATATAGACTATTATCTATATTATGTCAATATAATTATTATAATAAATAAAAGCAATAGACTATTATATATATAATAGTCTATGTTAGGATATTTTATTCGTTCTTAATTTATATAAATATCAAGTTAATTTTTACTATATGCATCTAATTTATTCCAACTGATTTACTTCTGTGTTCCATCAAAACCACATCATGCCATGCAGGTAATCCGATCTGAAATCCAGCTTTACCTGTATTGATACTCTCCAACTGTTTTTCTGTCATCTTTTCAATTTTACAATTCATTTTTAAGCCTCCACTAATTTACACTACACAATGCTTATTGTGAACTACCACCACTTATAGAAGTGGATGGCTTCTTAGTCAATATCCCTAACGGAACAAGTTTACCTAAGCTCTAAAGGTCGAACCAACCTCAGTGTATTACCAAAATTATATGGCTAATTTCAGCAGATTTTTACT
>NZ_JAJJPB010000014.1:0-96386 GCF_020908015.1 Clostridium aromativorans | reverse complement strand
ATACGGATTTGGATATAACCTGCTGGCAGGAGCTAATATTGCCGGATTTGTAAAAGTGGCAGATGCAATGTATGCACAGGGAATATACTAATTATTAATACTGAATTCAAAATGGGCGAATTTAAAATGGATTCGCCTGTTTTTTATTTTATATGCATTTAAAAATAAAGAATATAAATTTATATAATATTTATATTGAATAAATTTGCGTAGTATATTACTATAGTAAGGTAATATACTTATTCTTATATAAAATAAGGTGTGTGATTAATGGCAAAAATAATAGTGGTTGGTGGCGGACCATCGGGAATGATGGCGGCAATAACTGCTGCAAAAAATAATAAAGACGTTATTATAATAGAAAGAAATGAAAAATTAGGCAAGAAGATGCTTATATCGGGAAAGGGAAGGTGTAATATAACCAATGGAAAAAACATAGATGAATTTTTTAATTATATTCCTGGAAATCCCTATTTCCTGTACAGTTCTCTTTATTCATTTACAAATGAAGACACCATGAAATTTTTTGATAACTTGGGAGTTAAATTAAAAATTGAGAGAGGGGATAGAATTTTCCCAATATCAAATAGATCTTCCGATTTAATTGATGCTATGAAAGATCAACTTATAAAGGAAGGAGTTAAAATAAAACTAAATTCCAGGGTAAAAAAATTTGTCTGCCATGATAAATTGATAAAGTCAGTTCAGCTTGAGGATAATTCTAAAATAGATGGAGATTATTTTATACTTTGTACAGGAGGATTATCTTACCCTAATACAGGTTCCACAGGAGACGGATATAAAATAGCTGAGAATTTAGGTCATACTATAGTAGAGTTGAAGCCTGCTCTTGTGCCTATAGAGATAAAGGAGAGTTGGATAAATCAACTACAGGGACTTTCATTAAAAAATGTAACTTTAAGTATAGTGGATTCTAGAAACAATATTTTGTATAGAGAATTTGGTGAAATGCTGTTTACTCATTTTGGCATATCTGGTCCTATTGTTTTAAGTGCAAGTAGAGTAGTGGAAGATAATGCCAATTTGAAGGCGGTTATAAATTTAAAACCTGCTCTGCAATTTGAACAATTGGATAAAAGATTACAAAGAGATTTTTTGAAGTATTCAAATAAAGATTTCAAGAATTCATTAGAGGATTTACTGCCCAAGAAGTTAATAGGAGTAGTTATAGATTTATCCAGCATAAATCCAAATAAGAAATGTAATTCCATAACAAGGGAAGAAAGATTAAAATTAGTAGATTTATTACAAAATTTTATCATGAATATAAAGGGTCTCCGTCCTATATCTGAAGCAATAGTGACATCTGGTGGAGTAAATACAAAGGAAATAGATCCATCCACAATGAGATCAAAAATAATATCAAATTTGTATTTTGCTGGAGAATTAATTGATGTAGATGGTTATACAGGAGGCTTTAATATGCAGATTGCATTATCTACTGGGTTTTTGGCTGGAACTCAGATAAAGTGATTTTAGGATTCACATAAAAATTGTAATTATCTCATAAAGTAATTTTGTACATGAAGCATGCGTGAATGTATTAAATTAATCCTATAAAATAAAGGATTTTATATTTTTTTATAGAATATATAATAGAATATGTTATGTATAAAATTTTATTTATAGATATAGCTTCACTAGAAAGGCGGAATACTATTTTGAATATATCTGTTGCGATTGACGGTCCTGCAGCTGCGGGTAAAAGTACTATAGCAAATATTATAGCTCATAGATTTAGCCTTGTGTATATAAATACGGGATTTATGTATAGGGCTGTTACCCTTATGTGTATGAAGGAAGATGTATCTTATACAGATGTGCAGGGCGTTTGTGAAATTGCAAAATCACTTGAGATATGTTTTGATGGAGATAGAATTTTAGTGAACGGTAAAGACTTTACAGATCTTATAAGGCAACCTAATATAAGCAGCAATGTGTCTAATTATGCTGCCATTTCTGAGCTGCGAAAATTATTGGTAGACATGCAGCAGAAAATAGCGTCAAAGTGTAATGTAGTCATGGATGGACGAGATATAGGTACTGTGGTTTTAAAAAATGCTCCTTTGAAATTTTTTCTTACCGCCAGTGCCAGTGAAAGGGCTAAGAGAAGGTGTGTAGAGCTTAATAAAAAAGGCATACCTGCAGAATATGATAAAGTACTGGATGAAATAATTAAAAGAGATTATATAGATTCACATAGGGCAGTTTCTCCACTTGTGAAATCAGAAGATGCGGTGGAAATAGATTCTTCTAATCTTTCTATTTTGGAGGTTGTAGAAATTATTTCAAAATACATAATAAAATATATTGAAGGGCATAATCAATAAGATTTAAGGTGAAATTATGAAAATTATACTAGCAGATAAGTCTGGATTTTGCTTTGGAGTAAAGAGAGCTGTGGAAAAAGCTGTAAGTACTCAAAAAAAATTTAAAAAAAATATATATACTTTAGGGCCTTTAATTCATAATAATAATGTAGTAAAAAAATTAGAGGAAAAGGGAATATTTCCTATAGAAAAGGACGATATGAACAATCTTAAAGAGGGAGATGTAGTCATAATACGTTCTCACGGAGTACCTAAATATATATTTACTTTTTTGAAGGATAAAAAAATAAATGTAATAGATGCTACCTGCCCATATGTTTCAAATATACAAAAAAAAGTACAAGAATATTATAAATTGGGGTATTCTATATTAATAGTAGGTGATAAAACTCACCCTGAAGTGATTGGTATAAATGGTTGGTGTGAAAATACTGCAATTGTATCTAAGGATGGATTAGACTTAAATAAACTTTCATCAAGACTTTGCATAGTATCACAGACTACAGAAAGACAATCCAACTGGCAAAAAGTTTTGAGTGTAGTAATCAAACAGTGCAAAGAGTTTATTGCTTTTAACACAATATGTAGCGCCACGGAATTCCGACAAAAATCTGCAGAGGATATTTCAAAAAAAGTTGATATGATGGTAGTACTAGGGGGAAAAAATAGTTCTAATACCACTAAATTATATGAAATATGTAAAAATAATTGTAAAAATACTATTCATGTTGAAAATTCAGGAGAAATACCTGATAATATAATTAGATCTAATAAAATAAAAACTATAGGTGTTACAGCAGGAGCTTCGACACCAGATTGGATAATAAAGGAGGCAATTTTAAAAATGAGTGATGACAAAAATTTGGCATTAAATGAGCAATTATCTTATATGGATAAAAATGATACTCAAATAATATTAGGGGAAAAAATCAAAGGGACTGTAATATCTGTAAATCCAAATGAGGTCTTTTTAAATATAGGATATAAATCGGATGGCATACTTCCTAAATCTGAAATAACCAGAAATGAAGAGGATGATTTGGAACAGCTAATACATCTGGGTGATGAGCTGGAAGTAAAGGTAATACGAAGACAAAATGAAGATGGATATGTAGTGCTTTCTAAATTAGAACTAGAAAGAGAAAATGCATATAGAGAATTAAGAGAAAATAATGGGAAGGATACTATTTTAAAGGTTACGGTAAAAGAAGCCGTAAATGGTGGACTTGTGGCAAATTATAAGGGTGCTAGGGTTTTTATACCGGCTTCCCATGTAGAATTATATCATGTGAATGATCTTTCCCAATATGTGGATAAAGAATTGGATGTAAATATAATTGAATTTAAAGAGGAGAAAAGAGGAACCAGAATAGTAGCTTCGAGAAGAGAACTCTTAAGGGCAGAAAGAGAAAAGATAGAGGAAAAAACCTGGAATATACTTCAAAAGGATACAGTAGTGGAGGGAGAAGTTAGAAGATTAACTGATTTTGGTGCTTTTGTAGATGTACAGGGAGTTGATGGTTTGCTTCATGTATCTGAACTATCCTGGGGAAGAGTAGGTAAGCCAAGCGATGTTTTAAAAATAGGAGATAAGATCAAAGTTTATATATTGGATGTGGATAAGGAAAAAAGAAAATTATCATTATCTATGAAAAAACTTATGGAAAATCCTTGGAATAATGTTGATGTAAAATATCCAGTAGGCAGTGTAGTACTTGGAAAAGTAGTCAGGTTTGCAAGTTTTGGTGCTTTTGTGGAATTGGAACCCGGAGTAGATGCACTTGTCCATATATCTCAAATAAGCCATAAGAGAATAGATAAACCTGAAGATGTGTTAAAGGTTGGTGAAGAGGTAAAAGCAAAAATCTTGGAAGTAAACAAGGAGAATGAAAAAATAGCTTTAAGTATAAAAGAAGTGGATGATATCTAATATAAAATTTTGTAATATAAATGTACTGCTATTCTAAATTTTATACTAAAATTAACTTACTACCTTAGAAATTTAAATATAATTTTATAAAATATTTCTTTTTCTTCAATATATATAGGAAATTAGAGAAATATATAAGTATTCAAAGGTTTCAAAAGTAAATTTTTAATATTGCTATATATATTGACTTTTTCATTATTTTTGATAAAATTTAATTGTTATATTTTATCTAAGGGGGTAAATATGAAAAATGAATGAATTAGGACGGCACATTTTGGCAGAAATCTACGGATGTGATGCTGAAATATTGGATAGCAAAGAATTTATAGAGAAAATAATGGTGGATTCTGCATTAAAGGCAGGTGCTGAAATAAGAGAAGTTGCTTTTCACAAATTCAGTCCACAGGGTGTAAGTGGTGTAGTTATAATATCAGAATCCCATTTAACCATCCATACATGGCCAGAACTTGGTTATGCTGCTGTGGACGTATTTACTTGTGGAGATAGAATAAATCCTTGGGATGCATGCAATTATATGACGGAGAAGTTTAATGCAAAAAATATGACAGCAACTGAGATAAAAAGAGGTATATTCGAACATGTGGTAGAAGTAAAAGCCTCAAATATATAAGAGATCATCGTGTAAGGTGATCTTTTATTTTATAAGGTGAAAATTAAATGTATAAATGTATAAAGCTAATAAAGAAAAATTTAAAATATTTTAGAGAACTAAATAGTAAGCGAACCCTATTTAATTCTTTAAATAAGGATTTTTTTCAGGTCTATGACAATTGTAATTTTATTCAAAAGATGATTCTGAGAAATAAAGTAAAACTTATCAAAAACAATGTCAAATATATAGGCTACATTTGGACAGATATCTATAATAAGAATATTTGCTATATAAATGCTATGAATGTATTATATGGATACAATAATATGAGTAGTTTGCCCTATAAATATTTAATAAATACCATTAAGGAAAATTGCATCATAAGATATTTATGTGAAAACAATGATTATAATTTTAAGCTGTTAAAAAGTGTGGGATTTGAAAAAAAGGAAGGTACATTGATTTTGTATAAGGAACTTCCTGAAAATATGCATTTTATTTTAAATAGAGAACTCGAATTTGAAATGCTGCAGAAAGGTAAAGATGAAGGAAAAAGATGTGAAATACAAAATAAAATATTTCAAGAGGACAATAGAGTTCCCCTTACTTTGGAAGATATTTTTTTTGATGAAGTTCAGGATTATTATTTTGAAAAAGGTGCAGTTTTTTTAAAAAAGAACAATGAATATATAGGATATGGACAGTTTATTATAGAAAATGGTATTCCTGTTATAGTAAATTTTGGTATAATAAAAGAATTCAGAGGGAAGGGATATAGTAAATTTCTCTTAATGTATATTTTGAAATTAATACATTCCAATGGATTCAATAAAATAATAATAAAAGTAAAGAACTCCAATTATATAGCTTTAAATTTGTATAAAAGTGTTGGATTTGAAGTGAAAAAGGAACAATATTATTTGGAGTTAAGGCATGGAGATAATGATTTTTGAATGGAAAAAGGTTAAAACGAGCCACCTGTAAAACAGGTGGCTATAATTAATTATTCTCTTGTATTTTTATATTCTTCTATTGCTATTTTCAATAGATTTACAGCGTCTTTTAAATCATCACAGTTCAAGCAATAGGATATTCTTATTTCATCTTCCCCTAATCCTGGTGTAGCATAAAAACCATTAGCAGGAGCAACCATTACTGTCTTTCCATCCTTTTCAAAATCGGTCAATAAGAATTTTGCAAAGTTTTCCGCATTTTTAACAGGTAATTTTGCAACTACATAAAAAGCACCGCTTGGCTTTTTACATATCACTCCAGGTATTTTGCCAAGGCCTTCCATTAATATGTCTCTTCTTTTTTGATATTCTGCTCTTGTTTCAACAAAATAGCTTTCGGGAGTATCTTTTAATGCAGTAGCTCCAATTTGCTCTACCGTAGGAACGCAAAGTCTAGACTGGCATAATTTCATTACATTGTGAATAAATTCCTTATTTTTTGAGGCAACTAGTCCAATTCTTGCACCACATGCACTATAACGTTTAGATATACTATCCACTACAATTACTCTATCGGCGATGTCCTTTAGACTTAGAATAGAAGTGTAATTTAATCCATCATATACAAATTCCCTATAAACTTCATCTGCTATAAGGTATAAGTCATGTTCCTTAGCTATATCTCCAAGCATTCTGAGCTCTTCTGCAGAATATACTGTACCTGTTGGGTTTCCAGGATTTGAAATCATAAGTGCCCTTGTTTTATCAGTTATTTTACTTTCTATTACGTCTTTACTTGGCAGATGGAATCCCTCTTCTGCTTTTGTCAAATATGGAACCATTTTAGCTGAAGCTGTTTCTGCAAATCCATTGTAGTTTGTATAAAATGGTTCAGGTGAAATTATTTCATCTCCAGGATCGCATATAGTCATGAAAGTTAACATTATAGCTTCACTACCGCCGTTGGTTACTACTAATTCATCTTTAGTAAATTCCGTACCCCATTTTTTATAATACTCTATAAAACTTTCCTGTAATTCATCCATTCCCTGTGATTCTGTATATGCTAGAACACTGGTTTTAAATTTTTCAATTGCCTTAAAAAATAAATCTGGAGTCTTTACATCAGGTTGTCCAATATTTAAATGATACACCTTTATACCTCTTTTTTTTGCAGCAGTTGCATAAGGTGCCAATTTACGTATAGGTGAAAATTGCATGTTTAAAATTCTATTTGATAATTTCATAAGAAATATCCCTCCACTTTTGATTTAAATTAGCTAGGCTATAAAAATGTCGCAATGAA
The DNA here is from genome assembly GCF_020908015.1 of Clostridium aromativorans. Lineage (NCBI taxonomy): Bacteria > Bacillati > Bacillota > Clostridia > Eubacteriales > Clostridiaceae > Clostridium > Clostridium aromativorans. The sequence goes on along the minus strand of NZ_JAJJPB010000014.1, from coordinate 89,233 downwards.
ATCTCTTCATTTAATTATATTTTTTATAGGAATATGAATTGATTTTAATTCAAACATACTTTGATTTTGAAAATTATTGAAATAACCCCTATCTCCAATACAATTAGCTCTTAATTTACATTTTTTTTCTTCCAGTTCTTCAGAATTTTTTATATCATACATGATATCCTCTCCTTTTAGAGAAAGTTTAACCCAAAAGGAGAGATTTTATTCTATAAATTAGTAATATTTATAAAGTACTTTTCCAAGTCTTTTAATTCCCTCTACAATTTTGTCTTCTGACATGCATGAATAATTTAATCTGAAATAATTATCACGTGCACTATTCGGGAAGAAAGAACCTCCTGGAACATAGGCTACTTTTTCTTTTAAGGCTTCTTCCAATATTTTTTTTGAACTTAAACCTTCCCTTAATTCAACCCACGCGAACAATCCTCCATAGGGGTTGGTATGCTTAACTTCTTTTGGAAAGTACTCATCTATACTTTGAAGCATAAGAGTTCGACGTTTACCATAAACTTTTTTTATCTCATTTATATGCTCATTTAGATTATAAGTTTTCATAAATAGTGCAGTGGCCCTTTGATCTAAACTGCTAGATTGTAGATCTGCTCCTTGTTTTATTATGACATATTTTTGAAGTATCTCAGGAGCAGCACATATCCAACCAATTCTAAAACCAGGACAAAATGTTTTTGAATATGTGCCAAGGTATATTACCCATCCATCTTTATCAAAACTCTTTATAGAAGGATGAGTTGTACCTTCAAAAATAAGTTCGCCATAAGGATTGTCCTCAATCACAGGAACTTTGTATTCTTTAGCCAGCTCAGCTAACCTTTTTCTTCTGTCATCAGACATGGTTATTCCCGTAGGATTTTGAAAATCTGGAATGGTATAGATCATTTTCACTCTTTTATTTGTTTTGAGTTCTTCCTCAAGTTTTTCAATTATCATACCATTTTCATCCATTTCTATTTCGGTAAATTTAGGTCTGTAGGCATTAAATGCATTGATTGCTCCCATATAACTTGGGCTTTCGCATACTATGGTATCTCCTTCATTTACAAACATCCTTGCGGAAAATTCAATTCCCTGTTGAGAACCGCTGGTTATGATTATATCCTCACCGGTTACATTTACTCCTGAAGCAACCATTCTCTGTTTTGCTATTATCTCTCTTAAAGGTTTAAATCCTTCTGTAGTACTATATTGCATAGTACCAATGCCGTCTTGATCTAAAACATCCTGCATTACTTTTTTCATTTCTCTTACAGGAAACAATTCTGGTGCAGGCAATCCTCCAGCAAAAGAAATTATTTCAGGCATCTCAGTTAATTTTAAAAGTTCCCTTATTTCTGAAGCTTTTAGTCCTTCTGCTCGTTGTGAAAAACTTATCTCCATGAAAAATCCCCCCTAGATAAATATTTGAAATGCAATAATTCCCATATCACCTTCTTCAAATAAATGTATAAATAATGTTACTTTTTTATAAAATGCAATAATACATATTAAAAGTCAAAAAAATCAGAAAAATCATATTGCTGTTATTTGATTTATAAATGTATTATCTTATACTATAATAATATAATTTTTAAGAGAGATTTTCAATAAAAATTTTAATATATTCTATCAATATATATAATAAATATTGATATATTGAACTTAATTGTTAATTTTATTTTACGAATATAAAATATTGGATTAAGAAAACTAATTTAGTATGAATATATATAAAAAACTGAGGTGGAAACTATGAATGATAATAATGATATTGAAATTAAAATTATCGATGAATTAATATACAACATCAATAATAAAAAATATAAGAACAATGATAAATTACCATCAGAAAATGATTTAGCTGATATTTATAAAGTCCCAAGAATAGTGGCTAGAAAAGCTTATGAAAGGTTACAGGAGATGGGTTATATCTATTCCAAACGTGGCAAATTAAAGATACTGCAGTTGCAGAATGTTTACACAAATAGATATTAAGGATATAATTATAAAGTAAAAACAATATGAATTGGAGAACAAGAAATGATAACACAAAAATTCACTGCAGATATGCGATGCTGCAATAAAGATAAAATAGAAAAAACCTTTTTTATTGAGACATGGGGCTGTCAGATGAATGAAGAGGATTCGGAAAAATTGTCCGGAATGCTGAAAAAAATGGGATATATAAGAACGGAAAGTAAAATTAATGCGGATTTGATTATACTCAACACCTGTTGTGTAAGAGAAAATGCGGAACTTAAGGTATACGGACATTTGGGAGCATTGAAAAAGATGAAAAGGGAAAACCCAAATCTTATAATAGCTCTATGTGGATGTATGATGCAGCAAAAGCATATGGCAGAAAACATAATTAAAAAATTTCCCTTTGTGGATATAATTTTCGGAACTCATAATGCTTATAAGTTTCCCCAATATTTGAATACAGTACGCCAGGAAAACAGTTCTGTAGTGGAGATTCAGGATAGAGAGACCGGTATTGTAGAAGGTATTCCAATAGACAGGGAAAGTACTGTAAAGGCTTTTGTAACTATAATGTATGGCTGCAATAATTTCTGTACTTACTGTATAGTTCCCTATGTAAGGGGAAGGGAGAGAAGCCGTAACCCTGTAAATATTGAAGATGAAATAAAAGATCTGGTTTCAAAAGGTTACAAGGAAATTACACTTTTAGGTCAGAATGTAAATTCCTATGGTAAAGATTTGGTTCCAAAGGTAAAGTTCAGCCAGCTGCTGAGGAGAATCAACGGTATAGAGGGACTTGATAGAATTAGATTTATGACATCACATCCAAAAGATTTAACTGAGGATGTAATAGATGCAGTTTTAGAATGTGATAAGGTATGTGAACAAATACACCTTCCAGTACAATCTGGTTCTAATAATATATTAAAAAGAATGAACAGAAATTATTCAAAAGAACAGTACTTGGAGCTAATATATAAAATAAGGAAAAAAATTCCTGAAGCAGCCATTACTACAGATATAATGGTCGGATTTCCGGGAGAAAGTGAGGAGGACTTTGAAGAGACTTTAAATCTGGCAAAAGAAGTAGAATATGATTCCGCTTTTACTTTTATATATTCCAGGAGAAAGGGAACTCCGGCTGATAAATTGGAAGAACAGGTTCCTGAAAATATAAAACATGAAAGATTTAACAGGCTTGTAGAAGTTGTAAATGAATCTTCAGCCAAGAAAAACAAGGTATACGAGGGGAAAATAGAAGAGATACTGGTTGAAGGTCTTAGCAAAAACAATAGTGCGAAACTTATGGGAAGAACAAGAACCGGTAAGCTTGTTAATTTTCAGGGAGATGTAGATTCCATAGGAAGATTGGTAAAGGTTAGAATAAGTAAAGCACATTCTTTTTCACTTTCAGGTAAACAGATATAACAGAAGGAGGAACCAAAGTGACATTGACTCCAATGATGAAACAGTATATGGAGATGAAGGAAAAATACAAGGACTATATACTGTTTTTTAGGTTAGGTGATTTTTATGAAATGTTTTTTGAAGATGCAAAGACAGCAGCTAGAGAATTGGAATTAGTTCTTACTGGAAGGGATTGCGGTTTAAAAGAAAGGGCACCTATGTGCGGTATTCCATATCATGCAGCCAATTCATATGTGGGCCGTTTGATAAACAAGGGCTATAAAATAGCTATATGTGAACAGCTAGAAGATCCTGCTCTTGCAAAAGGTTTGGTGAAGAGGGGTATTATTAAACTTATAACCCCCGGTACTTATACCGATTCTACTTTTTTAGAAGAAAATAAAAACAACTATATAATGTGCTTGTACATAGATAAAAATGAGAATTCAGCACTATGCTTTGCAGATATATCTACAGGAGAATTTGATTGTACAGATACTCCTTTTGATTTATCTATAATTATGGATGAAATATCCAAATATAGTCCAAAAGAGATTTTAGTTCAAGAGGATATTGAAAGCTCATTATTGAGCAAAATAAAGGAATTTTTTAATGGATCCATTACTAAATTAAATATGGATTATTTTTCTCAAAATGTGGAAAAAATATTAAAGGGACAATTTGCAGATTTTAATCCACGAGAATATAAAATTGAAACCATGAAATGCTGCAGTTCTCTTCTTAAGTATATACATGAAACCCAAAAAACTAATTTTTCCCATATAAATAAACTTCAATATTACAATGTAATTGACTATTTGCTTATAGACGGTAATTCTAGAAGAAATCTGGAAATAACAGAGAGTTTGAGGGAAAACAAAAAGAAGGGATCTCTTCTCTGGGTCATAGATAAGACCAATACTGCCATGGGGGGAAGAAAACTTAGAAAATGGTTGGAACAACCGCTTATGGACAGGAATAAAATAATTGAGAGGTTGAATTCCGTAGAGGAACTTTCTGATGACATATCCTATCACGAGGATTTAAGGGAAGCCTTAAAGAATATATACGATGTTGAGAGACTGGTGGGAAAAATATCTTCTAAAAGTGTAAATGCCAGGGAATTGAATTCTCTAAAAAATTCTATAGAGAAGATACCTAATGTGAAATCCATACTGTCGCATTTTAAAACTAAATTATTAGAAAACATGTATGAAAATCTGGATGAATTAAAAGATATATGGTCGTTGATAGATAGTTCCATATTGGAGAACCCCTCAATTTCTTTAAAAGAAGGCAATTTAATAAAGGAGGGCTATAACAGCAAAATAGATGAATTAAGAGAGGTAAAAACTCATGGCAAGGACTGGATAGCTTCTCTTGAACAGAGGGAGAGGGAGATTACCAAAATAAAGTCATTGAAAATAGGCTATAACAAAGTGTTTGGATACTATATAGAAGTGACCAAGAGCAACTTGAGCATGGTACCAGAGGGCAGATACATAAGAAAACAAACTCTTTCGAATGCGGAGAGATATATAACTCCAGAATTAAAGGAAATGGAAGACAAAATTTTAGGAGCAGAAGACGAATTGATATCTTTAGAGTATAATACCTTTATAGATATTAGAAATGCAATAGAAAAGGAAATTAATAGAATGCAGACCTCCGCCGAAATAATTGCCCAAATTGACTGCTTGAGCTCCCTGGCAAAAGTGGCCGTGGAAAATAATTACTGTAAACCTGATATTACTCTTTCAGATAAAATATCAATAGAAGAGGGCAGACACCCTATAGTAGAGAAGATGATACCCTCGGGAGAATTCATATCAAATAATACCAATATGGACGCTTCTGAAAATCAACTTCTTTTAATAACAGGACCCAATATGGCAGGCAAATCCACTTATATGCGGCAGGTAGCCCTAATTGTAATTATGGCTCAAATAGGATGCTTTGTTCCAGCTAAAAGGGCATCTATATCTATCTGCGATAAGATATTTACCAGAATAGGTGCATCTGATGATCTATCTTCGGGTAAAAGTACCTTTATGGTAGAAATGTGGGAAGTTTCAAATATATTGAAAAATGCTACTAACAGAAGTTTAATCTTATTAGATGAAGTCGGCAGGGGAACCAGCACTTATGATGGCCTCAGCATAGCCTGGTCCGTAATAGAATATATATGTAAGAACAATAAGTTAAAGAGTAAGACACTATTTGCAACTCATTATCATGAGTTGACTAAATTGGAAGGTACGATAAGTGGGGTTAGAAATTACTGTGTATCTGTTAAAAAAGTAGATAACAATATAGTATTTTTAAGAAAGATTATAAAAGGCGGGGCAGATAAGTCCTATGGTATTGAAGTTGCAAAGCTTGCTGGACTTCCTGAGAAGGTCTTGAAAAGAGCCCAGGAAATATTAGATAGCCTGGAAAATGAAAAATCCTGTGACTCTGTACGAAGTAAAAATACATTTATTAAAAAATCGGATGAAGCAGAAAATAATAATACTTTAAAAAATAAAAAAAATATTAAGTTAAATAGACAATTGGGGTTTTCAGATATGGAAAAAGAAGCCTTGATTAAGGAAATTAAAAATATAGATATATTAAATATGACACCTATGGATGGTTTTAATAAACTTTATGATATAATAAAAAGAGTGAAGTCTATATAATTTTAAATAAACAAAGGATTGATATACCATGAAAAGGATAAATCTTCTGGATATAAATACTTCAAATAAAATTGCCGCAGGAGAAGTTGTGGAAGGTCCTTCCTCTGTAGTAAAGGAATTACTTGAAAATAGTATAGACTCGGGTGCTAAAAATATAACTGTAGAAATTGAGGAAGGCGGAGAAAAATCCATAAAAGTACTGGACGATGGCTGCGGAATACATCCAATGGACATAGAAAAGGCCTTTATGCCCCATGCTACAAGTAAAATAAGCAGTGTAGAAGATCTGGAAAAGGTAAACACCATGGGATTTAGAGGTGAGGCTCTGGCGAGTATAGCTGCGGTATCCAATGTAATTCTTAAGAGCAGAACCGCTCAGTTTGATTCAGGTATGGAAATAAAAATAAATGGCGGGAAACTAGAAGGTGTTCAACACAGTGGATGCAATCCTGGAACTTCAGTTTTAGTGAAAAATTTATTTTTCAATGTACCTGCAAGGCAAAAGTTTTTAAAATCTCCCGGTAGAGAAGCTGCGGGAATTTCAGACATAATAAGCAGGCTTTCCTTGGCTAATGCGGATATTTCTTTTAAATTTTTTAAAAACGGCAAAAAATCTATCACCACCTATGGCTCGGGAAACGTAATGGATGTTGTACGGTGTATATATGGCAAAAATATTTACGAAAATGTAATTCCTATAGAAAAACACGGTGACATAATTTCAATTTACGGATATATAGGAAATTCTGAAATAAGCCGTGGCAGTAGAAATAATCAGAGTCTATTTGTAAATAAAAGATATGTTAAGAATAAATCCATAGCTACAGCTGTGGAAAAGGCATTTAAATCTTTTATTACTATAAATAAATTTCCTTTTTTTATATTGTTTATAGATATATTTCCTGAGTTTATAGATGTAAATGTTCATCCTGCTAAATGGGAAGTAAAATTCAGTGACTCTGGAATGGTATTTAAATTTGTATTTGATGCCGTTCATGAAGCCCTTAGGGACAGTTTGAAGGATTCTTTTACTATTGAGCCTGATATTGAATCCACCCATGTGAGGGAAATCCAGATTCCGGTTGATTTAGAGTCTTTAAATAGTAAAAATTATTTAAATTCAGACAGTGAAAAGAAAGAGTATAATAATTTTATCAATGAAAATGCTGGTAGATTTCGAGAACATGAATCGAATCTATATAAATCCCATTATCCTAATCTACAGATAGATTCAGCAGATGAGGTGAATGGGAAAACTAAGCATAGGGAGAATGCAATTGCTAAATTTCCACCTCTTGAAATAATCGGTCAGTTTCACAATACTTATATAATAGCAGAGGACGGGAATAATTTATACATGGTAGATCAACATGCTGCCCATGAAAAAATTCTCTTTGAAAAATATAAGAAAAGTATTCAAAAAGGTGATATACTGTCCCAAGTATTAGCCACACCGGTAGTTATGGAACTTACACCTATTGATTATAATTATTATATGGAAAATGAAAATGTATTTAAGAAAACTGGGTTCAAGGTAGAATTATTTGGAGATACGGCTGTGAGCATAAGGGAAGTACCTATGATACTCGGAAAACCGGATATTAAAAATTTATTTATGGATATGATTGACAATTTAAAAAATATGGGATCCGGAGAACCCTGGGAAGTAAAATATCTTTCCATAGCAACACTTGCCTGCAAAGCTGCTATTAAGGCAAAAGATCATCTGTCGCATATGGAAATGAAAAGTTTACTTGAAGAATTGAGGTTTATAGAAGATCCTTATACTTGTCCTCACGGAAGGCCCGTTATAATAAAATTTACATTAAATGATTTGGAGAAAAAATTCAAGCGAATACAGTGAGGGGAAAGATATGCAAAATTTATTTATATTAGCAGGCCCTACTGCAGTGGGGAAAAGTGATATATCCATAGAAATTGCCAAAGAATTAGATGGCGAAATAATATCTGCAGACTCTATGCAAATATACAAATATATGAATATAGGTTCTGCAAAAATTACAGTAGAAGAAATGAAGGGAATACCACATCACTTGATAGACTTTATTGAACCCGACAAAAGTTTTAATGTATCAGAATATAAAAAACTGGCTGTAAAAACTATAGATGGGATATGTAAAAGAAACAGACTTCCAATGTTAGTAGGAGGTACAGGTCTTTATATTAATTCTCTTATATGCAACTATGATTTTACAGATGCTAAGATAGATAAAAATTACAGAAGATACCTTCAAAAATTAGCTGGGGATCAGGGGAGAGAGTATGTACATTCTCTTTTAAAAGATGTAGATAGGTTATCCTATGAAAAACTTTATCCCAATGACTTAAAAAGGGTCATTAGAGCTCTAGAAGTTTATAAACTTACGGGAAAAACCATAGGTGAATTTAATACTGAAAATCATTTATGCAAGATACCATATAAGATATATTATTTTGTATTGACTATGGATAGAGCTAAATTATACCAGAGAATTAATAAGAGAGTGGATATAATGTTGGAAAGGGGACTCATAGATGAAGTCAGAAATTTAAAATCTATGGGATATACAGCAGATATGCAATCCATGAAAGCTATAGGATATAAAGAAATACTAAGCTATTTAGAAGGTAAGATATCTTTAGATGAAGCTATATATTTAGTTAAAAAGGGAAGTAGAAATTATGCTAAAAGGCAATTGACATGGTTTAGAAAAGACAAAAGAGCCATATGGATAGATGAAGATGATTTTAATTGTCGTAGTGAAATAGCTGATCATATAATAAATAAATTTGAATCCATACAGTAGTTTTAAATTTAACTGTAATAGGATTCATTGATACTGAAAATTTTTGCGATATCTATAGAATTATATAATAAAAATTATGGAGGGTGAGAGCTATGAGTAAACCAGCTAATAATTTACAGGATATTTTTTTAAATGGTGCGAGAAAAAATAGAATTTCAGTTACCATATATTTGACCAATGGATTTCAAATTAAGGGAACTGTAAAGGGATTTGACAATTTTACAGTCATATTAGATTGTGCTGGCAAGCAGATGATGGTATATAAACATGCAATTTCCACTATTACACCCATAAGGTCAATCTTATTTAATGCGCAAATTGAAACGGAAGATTATAAAGAGTAACTAAAAATATCAAGTAATTAAGCTATTGTGAAATATAGAGAGGAATAGGTGCTGCCTATTCCCTTTCTGTGTGCTTTTATTGTAATATATATCACTCATTATATTTAGGGAGGTACCAATATTGTTAGATATAACTAAGGAAAAACTCAGAAAAGCATATAAAATAAGTGAAAAAATAATTGATCTATATGAAAAAGCCTTAGAGGATATAAGGGATCAATTTAAATACTATGATGAAATAAGGGAATACAATCAAATAAAAGTTTTAGATGCACTGCAGAAGGAGAGAATAAGTGAAGCACATTTTACCAATTCATCAGGGTATGGGTATGGTGACATAGGTAGAGATTCTTTAGATAAGGTATATGCAGATGTATTCAATTCAGAGAGTGGACTCGTAAGACCACATTTTGTAAATGGAACCCATGCCCTTTGCTGTGCAATATTTGGAAACTTACGTCCCGGAGATACGATGCTTTCCGTATGTGGTACTCCCTATGACACTTTACATAATTTAATAGGCATAGGCACTAATAAAAAAAACATGGGCTCTCTTGTGGAATATGGTATAAATTATGAACAGGTGAACTTAACCGAGGATAATAGGATAGACTTCGAGAGCATAGAAAAGCATCTTAAAAAAAATGACAGTATAAAATTAGTACATATACAGAGATCCACCGGCTACGGTTGGAGAAAATCTCTTCTTGTATCTGAGATTAAGAATATAATTGATTTTGTAAAGAAGATAAGACCCAATGTAATATGCTTTGTAGACAATTGCTACGGTGAATTTATAGATACTTTAGAGCCCACAGATGTAGGCGCTGATCTAGCAGCAGGCTCACTCATAAAGAATATAGGTGGTGGAATAGCACCTACAGGTGGTTACATAGTTGGCAAAGAGGAATATGTAACTCAAGCCTCATATAGATTGACTGTTCCAGGAATAGGAGGGGAGTGCGGTTCAACCTTTGGAGTCATGAGGCTTTTATACGAAGGATTATTTCTAGCTCCACATATCTCCATAGAAGCAGTAAAGAGTGCTATTTTTTGTGCTAGAATTATGGAATTAGCAGGATTTGAAGTTCTGCCTAAGTACAATGATAAAAGAAGTGATATAATACAAGCAATTAAATTCAATGATAAATCGAAATTGATAAACTTCTGCAGAGCCATTCAAAAAGGATCACCAGTGGATTCATTTGTTAAATGCGAGCCCTGGGATATGCCGGGATACTCAGATCAAGTTATAATGGCTGCAGGTGCTTTTGTACAGGGATCCTCTATAGAACTATCTGCAGATGCCCCTATAAGAGAGCCTTATATAGGATATCTTCAAGGTGGATTGACTTTTGATCATGCCAAAGTAGGGATACTTGTGGCTCTATCAAACATATTATAGAACATAAGGTTAAAACAGAGATTTGCTTCTTAATAAACAGATCTCTGTTTCAGATTGTTTACAATTGGATTAATATTTTCTGTATATGCCTACTAATTTACCTATGATTTTACAATCATCTACTATAATAGGGGACATATTCTTATTTTCTGGCTGCAGCCTTATGCTGTTCTTTTCTCTGAAAAATCTTTTTAGAGTGGCCTCGTTTTCAATCAAGGCTGCAACTATATCACCATTTTCAGCAAAATTAGTCTGCTCTAGTATGGAGAAATCACCATCTAGTATGCCTGCATCTATCATGCTCTCTCCCTTTACTTTTAACATAAATAATTTTTTATCATTTTTAATATAATCCATGGGAACAGGGAAAAAATCTTCTATATTTTCAGTGGCTAAAATAGGCGTGCCAGCAGCTATATCTCCTATGATAGGTATATCTATCATTTCTTTTTGAGGAATTGATTTTTCTACGATTTCTATAGTCCTAGATTTAATTCCGTCCCTCTTTATAAAGCCTCTTTTTTCCAATTTTTCAAGATGGTTGTGAACAGTGGAAGTAGACCTTAAGCCAACAGCTGCACATATTTCTCTAACAGAAGGAGGGTACCCTTTTTCTCTAATCTGAGATTTTATAAATTCGTATATCTGAAGCTGTCTATTATTACTAGAATTTTTCATAAAAAACACTCCTATACTTTATTTATTAGAAGTCTATCAAATTCATTACAAAGTGTAAAGTTAGACAATAGAATCACTTGATGTGAATTATATCATAGAAGTTGACAAATATCAAACTTATGTTCTATACTAATTTTGTTACATAATAGTTAGATAGTAAGAAGGAGATATTATGAAAAATTATTATTGTATACTTGATAAAAATAAACTGTGCGATAACTGTGGTGAATGTGATGTATGTGATTTGGATCCAAATAAAAAATGTGATAATTGTGGAAAATGTCTTGAAATGGAAGGATATGATATGAAAGCCATAAAAATTGATGATATTATAGACGATAAAAATGAATCCAGAGAATATGAGAGAGAGGAGAAGAATTATTACTCAGATGATTTTCATTCTCATTATTCCGAAGAGAATTCCAGTATTGAATTTATAGAAGATGTAGACGGATTGAAAGAGGCCTTAGAAAATAAGGAGATTTTTGATAAAGTTGCATATGAAGAATATCCTGGGCTTATAAGAGTTCAAAAAAAGCATAAAAATAGCAAGTAGTGTTTTATATCCAAATTGAGACCGGAAGAAAATTCCGGTCTTTTGCTATTTTTCTTCACTTAAAGGGTTTGATTTTACTGCTTCTCTGAGTTTTTCGTCATCCACATGGGTGTAGATCTGAGTAGTGGATATATTTTCGTGGCCCAATATTTTTTGAAGGCTTCTTATATCTACATTGCCGTATTTGTACATGAGGGTAGCCGCAGTATGTCTCAATTTATGGGGGGTATACTTTTCACTATCTAGGCCGGCATTTTTCAAATATTTTTTTAACATTAACTCTACAGTTCTTTTGTTTATTCTGTTGTAATTCCTGCTTATGAAAAGAGCATCTTTATTTTTTATCTTATTATAATATTTATTTCTTTCTTTAACATAGATATCAAGAGCTTCCATGCAGGCCCTGTTTAGATATATAGTCCTTTCTTTATTTCCCTTTCCAACTACAGTCAAGGTGTCATCTTTAATATTTGAAATATTTATACCGCATAATTCAGATAATCTCATCCCGCAATTTAAAAAGAAAGTTATTATACAATAATCTCTTTTTTTGAACTTTCCATCTACAGCTCTTAATAAAGCTCTGCTTTCGCCTAAGCTCAAATAAATTGGATTTCTTTTGCTTATTTTAGGTGATTCCAATTCCAGAGCAGGGTTTTCATCTATTATCTTGGCCTTATTGCAGAGATATTTAAAGAAGGATTTTAGAGCTGCTACTTTTCTGGCCCTGGTATAACTTCCGTTATTTCTATAATTCTCGGTAAAGGATATAAACGCAAACAGATCACTTAAATCTATCTGTCTTATAAAATTTTCATCTATATCGTTTATTTTTATTTTTTTAAATTCATAGTTTCCTTTAATGAGACCTTTGTAAAGTTTTAAGAATCTAAAAAACATGGTAAGATCCACTTTATAGCCATTTAATGTATTTTTTGATTTTCCCCTAATGGTTCCAAGATAGTTTAAGAAGTCATTTAGACATTTGGGAAGCCTGGGATTGTAAACATGTTTTAGGTTATACTGCATAAAGTCTTCTCCTTTCCAAAAATAACTTTAACTTCGCTAAATGATTATTTAGCGAAGTTAAGTATTCTATAAAAGCTGTTCAAAATCCTTCTTTTATTGTACTAAATTTATAATTTTTTTATCCAAATAAGCAAAACACATGTTAATTTAAGAATTACTTGATAACAAATTTTTCACACAATATGAATTAAAGCTTGTTTTGCAAATATATTGTGCTAATTTGTAAAAAACTGCTTATCAATAAAGTTATAAATGAATTTTTATTTCTTAAATAATTCATTTTAAGTTAAATGAACTTATTAACATATTGTGGAAATAAAGTGGACATTTATAAAATTGAAATATTTCCACAATATGGTGATAAATGTGTGGATTCATTTTTCCCCTATTTTTTCCTATTTTCTTGTGAGAAGCGTACAAACTTAGGAATTTAAAAAGAATGGATTTATTTGTAGAATAAGAGAATAAAAAATGCTTTAATGTATAAATTCTAAAGTTATATGTTTTTAAAATTATTTTTTTTAACAGAATTTATATTTAGTGTTAATTCTTATATACATAATATTTATTAAATAAACTAAAAAATAAATACAAAAAAGACCCTCAACAAAATATGAACTGACCTCCCATAAGTTAGATTTTTAGGTCTAACTTATGGGGGTCATATCAGGTCTTTTATTTATTTCTGTAATTTTTTAGATTTTAAATCAGTATAAAAAAATTATAACTATACGGGAAGAGTATCTCCCCCATAAGGTATAAGAGCAATCCTTGGATTATCTACACTTAATTTATATGCAAGCTCAACTGCATTTTTCAATGATTTAACTGGAATAAATCCAAATTTACGAACTATTTCATCTTCAAGGGAAGATACAAGGAATATTTTTCTATGTTTTGATGAATACAAAGTTTTATAAGCTGCATACCCTGGAACTGTAAAATCCTTTTTTAGTGCGGTTTCCATATCATTTAGAGTTTTATATTTAAACAACTTTGTAAACTCATCTGTGCCTACGCCTTCTCTGCACTCTGCAATTACAATCAATACACTGTCTTCCACACCTGCATACAAACTATTCCCAATAGTTTTGACGGACTGGTATAAATTTATGTCCTTTGGATATCCTCCTGCCGAAGCAATGGTAATATCTGCTTTTTCTTTGACTTTTATTGCATATAGCTTTCTTATTGTATTACATCCCCTCATCCATGCTTTTTCAAAATCCCCAGCTACAAACTCCACAAAGTTTCCATTAGTGTCAAGTACTGCATTTATCAAGAAATCTACAGAAACTGTCCTGCATATTTCCGTAATATCTTCACGCATGGGATTCCCCTTGATTTTATTTGCTCTCGCATCTAGATTTAATCCAGAATTTTCTCCATTATTAAAAACCAATTTATGATTATGTTGAATTGTTTTAATGCCTGCAACTCCGGGCACTATGCTTTTAGCTCCTCCACCGAAGCCTGCAAATAAGTGAAATGTAATGCCTCCTATAAGAATAACTCGGTCTGCATCCACCACTTTTTTATTTATATATTCGGGAGTTCCAAAACTGGATATTCCAATATAATCCAATTCATCAGCATTTTTGCTGTCATGATTATATATTTTTATTCTCTTATATAGTTCTTTTCCTACAATAGATATTTTTTCACCCTCTGTGTCAGCTCTGTGTGTTCCAACTGCTATAATGGTTGAAATGTCTTCATCTTTAATTCCTAGTGAATTCAGATAATTTACCACATAAATCAAAAATTTATTAATCTTTATCCATAATCTTGTAATGTCCGAAACTACAAGTAAAACTTTTTCTCCAGGTTTAACTATCTCGCTGAGAGGTTTCGAGCCTATGGGATTTTCAATTGACTCAATGATTTTAGCTTTTATATTCTCAATATGTTCTGTTTTATTGGGAAGAATGCTAGTTATTTTTCCTTCTAAATTTATTTCGATATTTCTATTCCCATATTTAAAATTATATAAGCTCAAATTGCATCATCTCCAAAATATTCATTTTTAGCCTTGAGCATAACTCTAAGGTCTTTATTTCCTTACCAATAAATATTGCTTCCAGTATATTTTCTTTAATTCTGAGTCTTCTTTTCTAATATTTACTTTAACAATTATTATTTATTATTATACTTAGGCATTCTTTTTTCAATAAACGCACGTGATGCTTCTTTAAAATCATCATACACCTGATAATCTACTGTTGCTCTTAAATTATTTTCAAACTTTTTAGGTAAATTGTGATCATAATTTATATTTAAGCACTTTTTCCAGAGTATAAGAGCTGTTCTAGCATTAGCTGCAATTTCTTCTGCTAATTTTATTGCATCATTCATCAAATTTTCCTTTGAAACAACCCTATGAATACCCCCATATTGTGCAATTTGTAGTGCTGTAACTGCAGTTCCTGAAAATGCCATATATCGAAGTACCTTTTCAGGAACCATAAGTGAAGCATATCCATCTGCACCAATTATACCAACTTTTATTTCTGAAAGAGCAAATTTTGCATTTTCAGTTGCAATAACAATATCGCAACACCCTGTAAATGCCAATCCTGCACCTACTGCTGAGCCATTAACAGCAGCAATCACAGGATATTTACAATTTTTCACTGCTAAATATGCATTTCTTATTATATCATAATATGTTGTGGCCTTTCCTCTTTCCATAAATTCTGTAAATTCATCCAAGTCATTTCCTGCCATAAACACTTTACCTGCTCCAGTTAAAATTACAACTTTTATATCATTTCTTCGCTCTAAATCATAAAAAGTATCTCTAATTTCAATATATGCATCCCTATTTGTAGCATTTATTGGTGGACGACAATATGTAACTATTGCAATATAATTATTCACTTCTAGATTAATATAGTCCATCCTATTTCTTCCTTTCAAGTTAATTTTACATAAATTTTTATTCTATCCAATTACACTTAAGTCCATGTTTTTTACAATATTCAACTATTTTTTTGAATACAATTTTTTCTATTTTCTCTCATCTATAAATCTTTTAGCTTTATGTGTAGTCCGTGGTATTGTCCCGTCCCTTAATACAATTACCTCTTTTGGTCTAACTCCCAATCTTATTTTAAGTGCATCTGAAACCTTAGTTTTTACTTGTTCATCAGTTTTATCAGAATTTGCAACTTTTTCTATTTCAACTTTATATTTTGTAGCAAAATTTTCTTTTAACACATGAATTACATATTCTCCTGTAACTTCAGGAATTCCACGCACAACAGCTTCTATATCACTTGGAAATACATTAACTCCAGAAACTATAAACATATCATCTATTCTTCCAGTTATATTTATTCTAGCATGAGTTCTTCCGCAGATACAAGGAGTATGATTAATAGTGCCAATATCTCCCGTCCTAAACCTAATCATAGGGCGTGCCCTTTTTCTTAAAGTAGTAAGTACTATCTCTCCCTGTCCTCCATCTGGCACTGGCTTGTTGGTTTTAGGATCTAAAATTTCAACTAGTACATAATCTTCTGCTACATGAAGTCCATTTCTAACTTCACACATGCCTGCAAAAGCACCAAATAAATCCGATAACCCGTAGAAATCATAAAATTTTGCATTCCAAAGTTTTTCTACTGCTTCCCTTGTTTCTCTAATAGAGCCACCAGGCTCTCCACCAACTATAATTTTATTTACTGCAAGATCTTTAGCTGGGTCAATTCCATGTTTTTTTGCAGCTTCACCTAAATACCATGCATAAGCAGGAGTAGTCCAAATTACAGTTGGCTGAAATTCTTTTAAAATAAATAGAAGTTTTTCTGATGGTATTGTACCTGCCCATATACATAATGCACCTAGATTTTGAGCACCTATCACATCAGGACCCCCAATATGAAGTGAAAAGTTAAGAGCATGCACATATCTGTCACTTTTCCTTACCCCTGCCGCATAAAAAAGCCTACTTTCAATATTTTGAAATTCATCAAAATCCTGTTTTGTAAAAGGACTTAATGTGGGAATTCCCGTTGAACCACTTGACGCAGACACATATACAACATCTTTTTCACTAACAGCGTCTATATCACCTAAAATAGGTTTCTTAAGTTGGCGTTTACGTTCTATTTGCTTGTTTATAAAAGGAAATCTGTTTATATCTGAAAGTATTTTAAAATCTGAAGGCTTTACATCTGCTGTATTAAAAGATTTCTTATAATACGCTGAATTTGTATAAGCAAAATTCAATATTTCTTTTAATCTCTTTTCCTGAAGTTTTTTAATCTCTGATTGTGGTAATGTTTCTATTTTATTATCCCAATATTTTTTTTCGCTCATTATAAATATCCCTTTCTTCATTATTGTATAACCTGATTATAAATTTTATAAACTAATCCAACTAATTCCTCTGCCTGTGAAGGCAGAGGATTAACACAAATTAATTTTTGGTAAATTACTATTATTTATGCTACATAATAAGTAATAACTTTTTTTAATAATTATTAGATTCTATTAGTTGAACCAAAGCTATTTTATTGTAATTTTAAAAGCATTCTCAATAGCTTTTTCTGTAAGTTCCTGTCCTAATCCAGGTTTATTTGGTATTTCATAATAGCCATTTACAGGTTGGTAATCATATTTACAGAAATCTATATTATAATCTTTTAAAGATACAGTATTATGTTCATGAATAACAAAATTAGGTATTACTGCTTCTAGCTGTAGGGCTGCTGCTGTTGCTATTGGACTCCCACATACATGACATTGTACAAGTACATCATAAGTATATGCCATATCACATATTTTCTTACCTTCTGTAATTCCACCACAATTTCCTAAATCTGGTTGTATGACATCCAGAGAACCATTTTCAAAAAACGGCCTGTATCCCCACCTACTGTATATTCTTTCTCCTCCTGCTAATGGAATGTTCACCTTATTCTTTACTTTCTTAGTTAATGAAGGATTAAGAGGAGAACATACCTCTTCATCAAAGTATATATTTAAATCTTCTATTGTTCTTGCAAACTGTATTGCAGAATTAACATCCGTACCTGCATGATTCTCCAATATAATATCTATTCCAGGACCAACTGACTCTCTTATTGCAACAAGTCTATCTCTATATAATTTCAATTTATCATAGGTAATCAATCCAAAATTTCTATAGCTAAAAGAGCCATCCTGTGATACTTGAAATGGATCAACCTTTATTGCAGTATATCCTTCGGACACTGCCTTTTTTGCAGATTCAGCATATTCCTCTGGCTTTATAAATAAATAACTTTCCTTATCCCATCCAAATTGGATTTGACTAGCATAAGCCCTTAAATTATTTCTTATCTTTCCTCCAAGAAGTTGATAAATTGGAACACCTAGCGCTTTTCCTTTAATATCCCAAAGTGCTATATCTATTCCACTTATAGCAGCGAATACAATTCCGCCGCCTCCCTGTCCCCAGAAAGTATCTTTATATAATTTATCCCAAATAGCCTCAATTTTCATTGGGTCTTCACCAATGATTAATTTGGCAAATTCCTTTGTCTGTGCAAATCCACCATCTGCAGCATTACCATAAGCAAGAGCTACTTCACCATATCCGTAAATGCCTTCATCAGTATTTATTCTTACAATTATTGGTCTCCAACCAGTTTCCTTGATTGGTCTCCAACTATTATCTTCGCTTTTTAATTGTAGTATATCTACACTTGTTATTTTCATCTAAATGCACCCCTTTATTAACTATTTCCTATTTAGTTTTTCTGCCAAAAAGTCTCCTAGCATTTGTAAAGCTTGTACCATAATAACCAAAATTACAACACAAATTATCATTACAGCTGTATTATATCGTTGATATCCATAACGTATAGCCAGATCACCTATTCCACCACCACCAACGGTACCTGCCATAGCGGAACACCCAATAAGTGAAATAATTGTTACAGTTGTTGATTTTATAAGTTGAGGCAATGCTTCTGGTATAAGTATATGGATAATAACATCTATGGACTTTGCACCAGAAGATACTGCTGCTTCTAAAACACCATTATCAACACTACTAAAAGACGTTTGTGCAAGTCGTGCAAAAAATACTGTAAATGCTACTGCAAGTGGTACCATAACAGCTTTAGGGCCTATGGTTGTATGAACAATTGCTTCACTTATAGGTATGATAAGTACCAATAGTATTATAAAAGGTATTGACCTTATTATATTTACAATAGTTCCTACAACTTTATTTATAATTTTATTTTTGGGGAATAAATTATTAGAAGTTATAAACAACAAAAGCCCTATCAATGTTCCTAACACAATTGCAAATAGCAATGATACAGATATCATATAAAAAGTTTCATTTAATGATTGTCTCAATTCATCATTAAAACCACTAGGTAGTTGCATGATTAATCACCTCTACACTATAAGTATTGTCCTTAAGATATTGAATCACTTTTGTAAAAATATCTTTATCTGCTTTTATGTTTAAATATAATATTCCAAAGGGTAAATCTCCAATATACTCTATTTTGCCGTGTAATATATTAAAAGTCACATTAAACTTAATTGAAAGATTAGATAATATAGGCTCTGTTGCCGTTTCTCCCATATATTTAATTTTAATAATTGGACCTTTAATACTTTTAAGAAGTAATTCTGGTAATTCGAATTTTGATGAATGCTTTAACAGCTTTTTTGTATATTCATTTTTAGGATTTGTAAACACATTATACACTAATCCCTCTTCAACTATACGGCCCTGATTCATAACCGCTACTCTGTTGCATATTGCTTTTACAACCTCTAACTGATGGGTTATTATTATAATAGTAATTTTAAATTTTTCATTTATCTCTCTGAGAATGTTTAAAATAGATGCTGTTGTCTCAATATCAAGAGCTGATGTAGGCTCATCGCAAAGAAGCATTTTCGCATTATTTCCTAATGCTCTGGCAATACCAACTCTCTGCTTTTGACCACCGCTCAATTTTGAGGGATACTCTTTTGACTTAGAAGCCAATCCAACAAGATCTAAAAGTTCCCTAACTCGCTTATTAATTTCAACTTTAGATTTTCCTGCTATTTTAAGTGGAAAAGCTATATTATCAAATACTGTTTTACTTTCTGCCAAATTGAAATTTTGGAAAATCATCCCTATGTTATGCCTTAATCTTCTTAGACTTTCACCTCTATAAATAGTTATATTCTTATCATTTATTATTATTTCCCCACTTGTAGGTTTTTGTAAAAGATTAATTGTACGAATTAATGTGCTTTTTCCTGCACCACTAGCACCCATTATTCCAAATATTTCGCCATCCTTAATATTAAGTGAAACATCAGAAACAGCATGAAATTTCTTATTCTTTTGTTTAAATGTTACATTAATGTTTTTCAACTGTATCATTAAATTCCTCCTCAACTATACAATTTATATTCCGTGTAACCATTCTTATCAATTTCATAGTTGCATTTCATAATTAAAGTATTGCTTATTACTGGATATAAATATATATCCATATAATTAATAATTATTAATTTAATAAACATCCTTCAATGTTATAAAATTGCTGAAATTTTAGATTAATATTTAAAATAGTATACAATTCAAAGTTCTGAGAAATATAAGCATAAGATTAAAAATCTTTTGGCTTTGCAAATGTACTAAATTCTCCTTTTGGATCATTAATTACTGATTTGTACGCAGAAGATTTAACAACTTCTAATATATCTTTTGAAAGCTGAGAATTTGCATCAGCCGCTCTTACAGTTATAGTATTTAAATAATCTTCCGTAAGCTTTTCATGATATAGTGCATCTTTAGGGTTAAATTTTGCAGCAATTGCATAGTTACCATTTACAACTTCTATATCTGTACTATTTATTACTCTAGGAATTTGCGCTGCATTTACAAGTTTAAATTTAAGATTTTTAGGGTTTTCTGAAATATCATTTTGTGTTATAGTAGCAATATTTGCCTTTGGATTTATTTTAATAAGTCCGGCACTTACTAATACCTTTAATGATCTTGTAATATTTACTGGATCATCAGGTATTACAACTAATGAACCATTCTTTAATTCACTCAAAGATTTAATTTTACTAGAATAAATATCACTACCTAAAGTAGGTATTGCAGTAATTGCTTTTAAGTCCAATTTATTATCTTTAGCAAACTTCGCTAAGTAAACAGAATTTTGAAATACATTCAGATCTAAATCTTTATTGGCAAGTGCTTTATTCGGCTGTATATAATCGTCAAACTCTTTTATTGAAACCTTATAACCTTTTTTCTCAAGAGAAGGCTGTATTGCTTGCCTAAATAGATCTCCATAAGGTCCAGGACACACACCTACTACTATGTTTTTTTTTGATTCTGATTTACTTGAATTGCTGCTTTGCCCGCATCCAGAAAATAATCCTGTCAATAAAATTATTAATAATAAAATCTCACTTATTTTTTTCATTACATGAAACTTCCTTTCGTATTTTTATTTTGTTAATATTAAAATGTAAATACAAAATAAAAGAGGCTTAATTTAATATAATATACTTAAATTAAGCCTCTAGTTTTTCTAGTCTGCCAATTTTAGAAAATGTTTTTATAAATTTAATAATAAACTTGTAATACAACTTTTACTTTTTAAATTCCGGACTCCAAAAAGTAAAAAATCTTCTGCCTCAATTCAGAGGCAGAAGATTAATTCCACGGTTCCACTCTGTTTATCCTATAAAGCATGAAAATCAATCCACACAAATACAAGACAACTCTTTTTGGTACAATTATACCTTAATGCTTTAACGAGCATACTCGCTGAAGTCTACTAAACTTCAATTCAGAGCTCCAAGATGCACTTCAATTATTTCAACTAAAATTTTCTTTCATCCATGGAAAATTCTCTCTTGTAGTTAACCATAATTTACTCTTCTTATCATTGCAATTTACATATGTAGTTAAATTATTATAATAGTACTATACAAATAAAATTTAGTCAAGGGTAAATTTTCATTATTCGTCTTGATTCTACAAATATTTTTGTTAACGCTACTATCTATGTATTTTTATTCAAAAAATTGAGGAAATATATGATGTAAAATATGAGTACAAATACATATTTGACGGAATCAAGCGGATTTTGCATTTGTCCTAGAAGAGACATTTAGAGACTTAAAATCAAGTGGATTTAACCTGGAATTTAGAGAGCGAGCTACTGTGAACGCATAGGTAAACAGCAAAAGTATCATAACCCTTCAATTTCTTTTAATTAAACTTAATTCTACAAAATAGTCATGTAGATTAAAATAATATTGAATATTTTATAGAACTGAATACTTATCTAATATTAGGATAAAATATGAAAATGTATATAATTTTAGATGATTGGAGGTTTGCTGCCCTTACAATAATTTCTACTATATATTTGTGAGCAGCTATTTATGTATGAAAATAGGTATTCCCAAAGGATTATTATACTGTAAATATCATCCTTTTATTGAAACTTTCTTTGAAGAACTGGGAGCAGAGATAATAACTTCACCTGATACCAATAAATATATACTGGACGCAGGAGTAAAATACTGTGTAGATGAAGCTTGCCTTCCCATAAAAATATTTCATGGGCATATAGACGCTATAAAAAATAAATGTGATATGATATTTATTCCTAGAATTATGCAGTTAAAAGAAAGAGAATTTATATGTCCTAAATTTTGCGGACTTCCCGAAATGATATTGAATGATATTTCAAATATGCCGCCTATATTGACTTATCCTGTATATGCTTTTTCTAAAAATAAATTTAGAAATTGGGTTTTGAAGTCAGGTTTAACATGCACTAAAAACGTTTTTAAGATTAAAAAAGCTTATGAAAGAGCTTTGGAAGTACAATATAATTCTAAAAGTCTATTCCACAATTCAAATTTTCCTATAAGAGTAGCTTTAGTAGGTCATCCTTATAATATAAATGATAGTTTTGTTAACATGAATATAATAAAAAAATTAAATAAGCTTGGGATTGGTATATTCACTGAAGAAAACATAGATGAGGACATAATAGAAAAGGGAGCTGCAGAACTGTTTAAAAAACCGTTTTGGACTTTTGCAAAGAATTCCTATGGATTTTCCACTTATCTAGCTGAAAATAAAAAAGTGGATGGAATAATTTACATATCCTCCTTTGCCTGTGGTATAGACTCCGTTGTAATAGAACTCATTAGAAATAAATTAAATAATTTTCCGTTTTTGGTATTAAAAATAGATGAGCAAACTGGAGAAGCAGGATTCAATACTAGAATCGAAGCTTTTCATGACATGCTGGAAAGAAGATGCTGTAATTAATGAAAATAACTTTTCCACATCTTGGAAACACTTTTCTTGCTGCAAAAGCTGTGTTTGATGGATTGGGAATTGATTATGTAATTCCACCTCTAAGCAATAAGCAGGCATTGGAAATAGGTGTCCAATACTCTCCAGAAGAAATGTGTCTTCCATTTAAGATAATGATAGGCAATTATATTCAGAGCATAAA
Source organism: Clostridium aromativorans (assembly GCF_020908015.1). Lineage (NCBI taxonomy): Bacteria > Bacillati > Bacillota > Clostridia > Eubacteriales > Clostridiaceae > Clostridium > Clostridium aromativorans. Next base: position 65,829 of record NZ_JAJJPB010000014.1, on the reverse strand, counting down.
AGAAGGTGCAGATACTATTTTAATAGTTGGCAGCTGCGGCCCCTGCAGGTTTGGAGAATACTGTGAACTTCAAATGAATCTATTAAAAAAATTAGGATATAACTTGAATTTCATAGTATTGGATTATCCAAAAGATATAGGTTTAAAGGAGCTCTTTAGAAGAATAAGTATGATTGCTTCAGGAAGCAGTAAGAGTACTATTGAAAAATTGAGAATAGCCAAATTGGGACTTAAAATAATAAACTTAGTTGATGATATTGAGAAAAAAGCTAAGCTTTTAGCTGGTTATGAATTAAAGAGAGGACGATGTAAAGATATCTTAAATCATTGTAAAGAAAGGGCAGCTGAAACCACTTCACCGGAAGAAATGGTATGTGTGTTAAAGAATTATATCAAAAAATTAGATGAGATCCCCATTTCCAAAAGTAAGGAGCCTTTGAAAATTGCAATAATAGGCGAAATATACACAATAATAGAACCTTTTTCAAACCTGTTTATAGAGGAAAAACTTATGGATTATGGAGTATCTACAGTCAGATCTCTTACTCCCAGCTGGTGGGTCAAAAATGCTGCTCTGTCACCACTCAAATTAAATTCTATTAATATAAGAACAGCATCCAGAAGATATCTCCCCTTTTATATAGGAGGTCATGCGAGAGAATGTATAGGAGAAGCTGTCCTGGCAAATAAAAAGGGATTTGATGGTGCAATTCAGATTTTTCCTGTAGGATGCATGCCGGAAATAGTGTCAAAATCAATATTACCTACTATAGCAAAGGATAAAAATTTTCCTATACTCACTTTAGTAGTAGATGAAATGACCGGTGAAGCAGGATATGTAACCAGAATAGAAGCTTTCTTAGATTTACTTGAAAGGAGAAAAAACAGTGTATTATATGGGAGTTGATGTAGGTTCTGTAAGTACAGATATTGTAATAGTAGATGAAAATATAAATGTCCTTGAATCCTTGTATTTGAGGACGAAAGGAAGACCTATAAATGCAATTCAAGAAGGATTTAAATTTTTAAAAGACAAATATAGTGATAAGGATATAACAGCTGTGGGAACTACAGGAAGCGGCAGACAAATTGCAGCTTCTATTGTAGGTGCTGATGTAATTAAAAATGAAATAACTTCCCACGCAGTTGCTGCTTTACATCTGGATCCTGATGTAAGAACCATAATAGAAATAGGCGGTCAGGATTCGAAAATAATACTGCTTCAAAATGGTATCGTATTGGATTTTGCCATGAATACTGTATGTGCAGCTGGAACCGGTTCCTTTCTTGATAGGCAGGCATCCAGGCTCGATATTCCAATAAATGAATTTGGAAATTATGCTTTAAAATCCACCTGCCCTGCCAGAATAGCTGGAAGGTGTGCTGTATTTGCCGAATCAGATATGATACATAAGCAGCAAATGGGCTGCAGCAATTCAGATATAATAAAGGGATTATGCAATGCTCTCGTCAGAAACTATTTAAACAATGTAGCTAAGGGAAAAGAAATACAATCGAAGATATTTTTCCAAGGAGGAGTTGCCGCTAACATAGGTATGAAAAGTGCGTTTGAAGAAGCATTGGGCAAGGAAATAATAGTACCTAAAAATTTTAAGGTAATGGGAGCCATTGGTGCAGCTATTCTTGCAAAAGAAAGTATAGAAAAAAATAATGCTGTTACTAAATTCAAAGGATTTAATTTAATAGATATAAATTTTGTATCCAAAAGTTTTGAATGTACAGGGTGCCCTAATAGATGTGAAGTTGTAAAAATACTTGGCAGTAAAAAAATTATAGGATTCTTCGGTGGAAGATGTGAAAAATGGAATAAAACTATTTCCGCATAAGGGAAATAGTTTTATTCCATTTTAGTACAAGCCGCATCGAGTAATTTGACAAAAAGAAAAAATCTAATATATAATATTCATATAGGTATTGTGTATTTTCATAAATTAATAAAGTTTATGTTATTCCATATTACAAATAACATACTTTCTGTCTATAAATTTCATATTTTTATCATCTGTTTTTATATTTCTATAAAAGCATTTCATTTTTCATATGAATATTAAACAATATAAAATCCACATAAAGGATGTGATTCAATGTCAAAAAAACAATATAAAATATTTAAGATAATGAGTAAATTTGTCTTCATGTTTATAGGAGCTATTCTAGCTTCTGTAGCTCTGGAATTATTTTTAATTCCCAATAATGTAGTAGATGGTGGTGTTACCGGTATATCTATTATATCCAGTTATCTCACAAAATTACCCCTTGGGCTATTTATATTTGCATTAAATATACCCTTTCTACTAGTAGGCTATAAACATATCGGAAAAACTTTCACCCTTTCAACTTTATTTTCTGTAACGTCCCTATCAATTATGGTATCTATTCTTAAACCCATTCCTGGTGTTACAAATGATACTCTCCTGGCTTCGGTTTTTGGTGGAATAATACTTGGAGTTGGAATTGGATTGATAATAAGAAATGGAGGTTCTTCAGATGGTACCGAAATCATAGCTATAATTTTGGACAAGAGAACAGGTTTTTCTATAGGTGAAATAGTTATGTTTTTCAATGTATTTATACTGAGCAGTGCCGGCCTTGTATTTGGATGGGACAGGGCTATGTATTCGCTTGTAACTTATTTTATAGCTTTTAAAGTAATTGATATAACTGTAGAAGGACTTGATGAATCAAAAGCTGTGCTTATAATTTCAGACAAATATGAAGATATAACTGAAGCAATTTTGGCAAGGCTGGGAAGAGGTGCTACGCTTTTAGATGGTAAAGGTGGTTATACCAGTACTCCAACCAATGTAATATATGTAATAGTATCCCGTCTTGAAATAGCTAAATTAAAATCAATAGTTTATGGTTTCGATCCCACTGCACTTATGACCATTGGCAACGTTGAGGTTTCGGGAAAGAGTTATAAGAAAAAATCAATACATTAACATAAGATACCAATTAGCAAATACGTGAAAAGTATATTTTTCGTATCTGCTAATTGTATATTAAGAAACTCTAGTTCCAGATATCTTCAGTCAAAGAATCAATTTTCTTTTTCCTTTTTTCAGTTTCCTCTATGTTTACAGTTATTTTATCTTTACATACGTCGAGTACACAGCCTTCTTTTACATTTTTAGGTAAATTTATTCTCTTTATATCAATCATGGTCTTATCCTCTTTTTCACAAACGGCATAGGGTCCTTCAAACCTGTCTATTATAACTCTCATTTTTAAATCTTCCACCTCCTAAAATTTAACCAATCTTTTCAGCATAAATATGTCAAATATCAAATATTATATAATTGATACTGTAACTAGAATATATTTCTTTTATCAATTAATATATAAATTTTATTTTTGTTTTCAATTAATGGATTCAAGAAACTCATAGTCTTTATATTGATTAAAAATTCTAATACGAGTCCCATTGATATCCAAAATATACAGTTTACAATTATATAAGCAGTGAAATAAATTACATAATTTAAGGTAAAACTAAGATGCTTCAATATATAGGAATTAGGACTTATTATAAATATGGAATAAAAAATCCCGAGAGGAATCCACAAGCTTAAAATTCCGAGAAAAATTTCCCCTAATTTTATAGTCGGAGATTTCTTTGAAAAATCTCCGTTGAAAAATCTCTTATATAGATTCCATTTTATACTTTGGGATATTATTAGAAGAATTGAAAAAGTTATGATCATATATAAAATGTAAAATATGAATTCTTTAAACAGGTAAAGTTGATTATATGCAAAAACTTTTACAGTTAAGAATATAAGTATAAATATAAATATAAGCATGAGATTTTTAACATCTAATATAAATTTAAACTTTCCCTTAATTTTCATTCTATTCCATTCTTCACAATAATAATTCATCATTTCTCCTCGCTCAAGAATTATTTGATAATAACAGTATATTTAACGATAAGATTATTTGATAATATTATTTTTATTATTTTGTATAAGATAGATTATACCATTCTTTGTAAATATGATCTAATTTAATTATACAATATTTTTATTAACTTGAATTGATTTGAGTAAATAAAAAATCACTATCCAAAGTTAAATTTGAATAGTGATTTTTTATTTAATTACAATTTACTTGATGTATTCATACCAACTTCCATGGCCTTTATATTTAAATTTATGAATTGTTCTTTCACGTTTTCCCTCACAATTTTTCTCCAATCTATTTCTGAAATCTGTAATATCTTTAATAAGGCTCCTAACATGATTATATTTTGAGATTTTATATTTCCAAGTTTTTTAGCCTCTTTTGCTGCATCGATTATCGTAACGTTTTTTATATGTGATCTTATGTTTTCTATAACACCTTCAGGATATTTTTCTTTTTCTGAAAGAACAGTAGCTGAAGGTATTTTATAATCATTTACAATTAATCTTCCATCTGATTTCAAATATTCAATCCATCTCAGTGCTTCTATTTCCTCAAAAGCAACAATCACATCTGCACTACCTTTTCCTATAATTGGCGAGTACACTTTATCTCCGTATCTAACCTGTGTGGTGACGCTTCCGCCCCTCTGAGCCATGCCATGGACTTCTGACATTTTTACGTCATAACCTGCAGCTATAAGGCCTGAAACCAGTACTTTAGACGCTAATATAATTCCCTGACCTCCAACGCCTACAAACAAAATATTTTTTACTCCGCTCATTATCTGTCACCTACCCTTTCTATTGCATCAAAAGGACATATTTGTGCACAGACAGAACATCCGACACAAATATCTTCATCTATATGTGAAAAATCTGAAATTGATATAGCTGGACACCCTGACTTTATACACATCTTACATTTTTTACACTTCTTCTCATTCACTTTATAAACAGTTTTAACAACGTTAAATTCCTCTTTGTCTTCTTTACTTAATTTTTTCAGCACACAAGGCCATTTAGTTATAATTACGGAAGGTCCTTCAGCTTCCAGAGCTTTGTCTAAAGCACCTTCTGTTTCGCTTAAATTAAGTGGATTTACTGTCCAAATATTTTTTATTCCTATGGACCTGCATAATTGGTCTATGTCTATGGCAATGGTTTTTTCTCCCATTAAGGTGTATCCTGTACCTGGATTTTGTTGATGTCCTGTCATTGCAGTTATCCTGTTGTCTAATATTATGGTAACTGAATTTCCCTTATTGTAAACTTTATCAATTAATCCCGTAATGCCAGAATGGAAAAAAGTAGAATCTCCCAGCACTCCAACTACTTTTTTATCTATTCCGTTGATTTTGAAAGCCTTTTCAGCTCCATGGGAAGCACTTACGGAGGCGCCCATACACACACATGTATCCATTGCATTTAAGGGCTCTGCACAGCCTAATGTATAGCATCCTATATCTCCCGTGATCATTATGTCCTTTTTCTTAGATAGTGTATAAAATAATCCTCTATGTGGACATCCTGCACATAGAGTAGGAGGCCTAGATATAACTTCTTTTTTTAAATCTTCTACGGAACTAGCCGTTTCCTTCATGTTTTCAGCATTTGTTTCTAAAAGAGAAGATGAAATAATATCTGGATTTAATTCGCCTACCCTTGGTATTTTGCCTTTGCCTATACAATTAATTCCTCTTGCCTTAATCTGTTCCTCTATATAGGGTTCTAATTCTTCAATTACATAAAGTACTTTAACTTCTTGTGCAAATTTCTTTATTTTCTCAAAAGGAAGAGGATTCGTAAAACCAAGTTTTAAATAAGAAGCCTCATTTCCAAAAACTTCTTTTGCATATTCATAACTTATTCCTGAAGTTATAATTCCTATCTGTCTATCACCCCATTCGATTTTATTTAAATCAGTAATATTGCTAAATTCTTCTAGCTTTTTCAATCTGTCTTCTACTTTTACGTGAAGTTTTCTTGCATTTGCCGGTATAGTTATAAACTTAGATGTATTTTTAAAATATGGTTTTATTTTCACATCTTCCCTTGGAGAAAGTTCAACTAAAGATTTGGAATGACACACCCTAGTGGAGACTCTAAATACAACTCCAGTATCGAATTTTTCCGATATTTTAAAAGCTTCCTTTATAAAATTTTTGCATTCCTGACTGTCACTGGGTTCTATCATGGCCATTTTAGAAAATTTACCATAATATCTGTTGTCCTGTTCGTTTTGTGAAGAATGCATTCCCGGATCATCTGCCGAAACTAAAACAAACCCCCCGTTAACCCCAATGTATCCGAAGGTCATAAGAGGATCTGCGGCTACATTTAATCCGACATGCTTCATTGCTGTAAGAGATCTTGCTCCTGCGATAGATGCTCCTATAGCTACTTCCGTTGCTACTTTCTCGTTTGGGGCCCATTCTGAGTATATGTTTTCATAATTTGAAATGTTTTCAAGTATTTCTGTAGAAGGTGTTCCCGGATAAGCTGATGCTACAGTTCCACCGGCTTCAAAAAATCCTCTTGCAATGGCTTCATTACCTGTCATAAGTGTTTTCATTATATATACTCCCTCCAAAATAATACTATAATAAATATATACAAATTTGAAATAGTAATTTCGCTTTATATTATTTTAAAAGCATATATTATGCCAAATGTTTTACAGGTAAAAGAGCGTTATTTTATAGAGGTTTATTTATAGAAAAGGGATAAATGGTACATAAAATTTACCCATTTAACCCTTTTCTATAATTTCATACTATTATCTTTTAAATAATTTAGAACTTTTTCACCAAAGTTTGTAATTACACTTCCCCCCCTGCCTCTATTTATTTTTATCATCAAATTTTTTTCCAGTTCTATGAGCATAACTCTTATTTCCTGTTCACTTAAAAAAATATTTTTTTGCCTGGCTATTTTATATAAACTTCGTCTTCCCATTCTCTTTTTATTTTTATATCCTCTATCTAATTCACTCAGTAAAAATATATATTTTTCTACATCTTTATCAATTTCACTTAAAAATTTTTTGAATATAATTTCTTCATTACTATTAAATATACTTTTATGAGATTTCTCTCTGTAAAAAGGTAGATCTTCTAAATCTATTGTCTTAATGCCTAAACTGGTAAAGTATTCTATATAGTTTTTAAGTTCTCTCACATTTCCGTTCCAATTATGATGAATCAAAGCATTTTCAGCTGATTTTGTCAATGTAAAATTAACATTTAATTGGGACTTTATTTCATTAAATAAAGGGATTATATCATCTCGTCTATCTCTTAAAGGTGGTAAATTCAATGGAAGTACACTTAATCTGTAATATAGATCTTTTCTAAATTTCCCCTGACTTATCATATTTCTTAAATTTCTATTAGTTACAGAAATTATTCTAATATCTACTTTGATTAATCCACTTCCTCCTATTCTCATAACTTCCCTTTCCTGAAGCACCCTTAGAAGCTTTGTTTGAAGATTTAGCGGCATTTCACCTATTTCATCTAAAAACAAGGTACCTTTATGGGCAAGTTCAAATAACCCTGGCTTTCCGCCCTTTCTAGCACCTGTAAAGGCTCCCTCTTCGTATCCGAACAATTCACTTTCTAAGAGACTTTCAGTGATAGCAGCGCAATTTACAGCTACAAAAGGGTAATTTTTTCTTGACGAGCTGTTATGTATAGCTTGTGCAAATAATTCTTTACCAGTACCACTTTCTCCAGTTATCAATATTGATGAATCTGAATCCGCCATTCTTCTTGCGATTTTTTTATATTTTTTTATAATTTCACTTTCACCTAATATATCATCAAATGTGTATTTTGCTCTGTATCCTTGTCCAATTATTTGTGCTCTGAATCTGTATTGTTTTTTTTCTATGTCATTAAATTTTTTAATTATCACAACTACGCCATAAAGTATACCTGAATTAACTAGCGGATGTGCAGATAGTACAACATCGTATCCGTTTATTTTTATAAGTCTTTCAGTAAGTGGATGTATGTTTTTTAATACCATGTCGAAAGGTAGGTTTGGAAATAATTCAGCTATGTCCTTTCCAAGAGCATTATTTTTATTTATGCCAATTATTTCTTCTGCACCCTCATTGTAAGTATAAATTTTACCTTCAGGATCAATTCCTATTATTCCATCATCTAAAACTTGAAGTAATACTTTAAGTTCACTCCCAAAGCGATTTGTCTGTCCTATTACATAAGACAAGCCAAAATTTTTACTGACAATTTCCTTGTATCCCATTCTTATATTTTGATTTTGTAAAATATACAGTAAGTTTAATTTTTCCCCTATATCCAGTATGGTGATTATATCCAAAAGGCTGTGTCCTATATTTATAATTTGTTTAGCACCTTTGGTATTACAGGCTGATTTTCCCAATAAAATAAGATTTTTACCACTCACGTCCCTATCAATGCCAGGATACATAGGAGTGATCTCCACATGTCGTATGCCCAGTTCATATAATAAACACACCATTTCTATGGACATTTCCATACTTTCATCTAAAAGCCATACATGAGATCCCTTCGGAATATTCATTATCTTGTTAAATCCAGTTTTTGAAATAGTCCTATTTGCAATCACTATCTTACTCTCTAAGTTCAAGTAGGGTTTTACTTTCCTTAAAATATAGTATGATTGGACAAGGATAAGATCTGCATTTATTACTTTCCTTACATTGGGTTCATCTATATAAAATTTTTCTATAGATAAATTATTCGAAAATAAAGCAGTAATCTGTTTACCGTAGGTATCCACTGCGTCCTTTCCGTAACCTATTATTGCAATTTTTTTATTCATATTTTTCATCCTTTAAATTAATTATCCACTATAGTATAACATATCTATTCCAATATGCTTTAAGCTAAAGACTATAATTGCCTATAACGTATATATGCCGGCAATTATAGCCTCTAAATTATTATTAAATATTGTTTATTTTTAATTGCTGCTAAAGTTTAGTATATTGTGGCTCTTGCTGTTGGATATATTTTTGTCTTCCATTAAGTATTTTCAAGGCTTCATCTAGGTTTTTTGCTATATTCTGAAAATCATTTTTGGCATTTTGATCCTGGGTTTCCAGTGCAAATGTCTTCATAGTTGCAGCTGCGCTCTGAACCCCAGCTATTGCTTGCTGCATTTGAGTTCCGACTGTCATATTTTATCACCTCCTTTTTTAAATCATCCTTTGGGTTTGAATAATAAAGCCCCAATAAATCCAAAAATTATAGCAGCAGATATACCGGCACTGGTAACTTCAAAAATTCCAGTTAATACTCCTATTATTCCATATTCTTTAGATTCCATAATAGCACCCTTCACAAGTGCATTTCCAAAACTGCTTATAGGTACAGAGGCACCTGCTCCAGCAAATTTTATAAGCGGCTCATATAGTCCAAATCCTCCTAATATGGCTCCAACTACTACAAGAGTAGTTGTAGTATGGGCCGGAGTCATCTTAAAGACATCCATCATGATCTGGCCTATTACACATATTAATCCGCCTACTACAAATGCCCAAATAAACTTTTCCATATAAATAAATGCACCTCTTTTCTATGTTTCTATAGATACTCCATGGGCGATACAGGGTATACTTTCCTTCTGCTGATAGGACATGGGTGACATAAGTGCTCCTGTGGCCACTATCAATATTTTGTTTATTTTCTTTCTATTCATCTCTTTTAAAAAGTGACCATAAGTTACTGTGGCAGAGCAGGCACATCCACTGCCACCCGAAAATACAGGCTGATCCTTTTTATACATTAAAATGCCGCAGTCTGTAAATACTCCCTGGGGAAATTCAAAACCGTCTTTCTTCAGCATTTTTCTAGCTATTTCATGCCCTATTTTGCCTAAATCTCCAGTGGCTATAATATCGTAGTAGGATGGATCCCTGTGCAGGTCTCTGAAATGTGCCTCTATTGTGTCAACTGCTGCAGGTGCCATAGCTGCTCCCATATTAAAAGGGTCGGAAATTCCCATATCTATTACTCTGCCTATGGTGGCTGAAGTGACTTTAGGTTTATCATATCCTTTGCCGATTACTGCAGCACCTGCTCCAGTTACCGTCCATTGTGCTGTAGGAGGCTTTTGCCCTCCATATTCAGTAGGATACCTGAATTGTTTTTCTGCAGCTGCATTATGGCTTGAAGTTCCACAGAGGACATAATTGGCTCCACCGCTATCTACAATAAAAGATGCCAAGGCTAATCCTTCCATAGAACTAGAGCATGCGCCGAATATGCCCAGATATGGTATCTTAAGGCTTCTCGCAGAAAAACTGCTGCTGGTTATCTGGTTCATAAGATCTCCACTGGTAAAAAAGTTTATGTCTTCCTTTTTAATTTTTGAATTTTTTATAGCTATATTACAGGCTTCTTCCAGCAATTTTTTTTCAGCCTTTTCAAAACTATCCTGACCAAGCCAAATATCTTCATGGAGTAAATCAAATTCTTTAGCCAGTGCACCTTTTGCTTCAAAAGGTCCTCCTACGGCAGAACATCCCAATATAATTGGCTTGGATTGAAATATCCATGATTGATGTCCCTGAATCATCTACATCCCACCTAACCATTGAATAATTATTCTCACAATAGCCATTACAAATGCGGAAAAAACTCCAAAACTTATTACAGAGCCTGCCAGCTTAAACATATTGCCGCCTACTCCCAGAACAAACCCTTCACTTTTATGCTCTATAGCACAGGATGCAATGGAATTTGCAAAACCAGTGACAGGTATGGCAGTACCTGCCCCAGCCCACTGGGCAATATGATCAAATACTCCAAATCCCGTAAGTAATACAGATATTATTATCAAAATTGCAGATGTAGGATTTCCTGCAGTTGTCTCTGTAAAATTAAAATATTTTATAAACATAAATTGAAGTCCCTGACCTACAGCACATATTGTACCTCCCACTAAGAATGCCTTTAAACAGTTTGTAAAAACCTTTCTTTTCGTTTCATTTTCTTTTGCAAAGTTCTGATACTGCTGCTGTGCAGGAGTTAATTTTTTTTTCTTTTTATCAGACATTGTATCACCTTCTATCCCAATAAATAGGGTTTTAATTTTTCCAATATGTTTTTTAGTATAATAGAATCTTTTTCATAAATATTCTTGGCATTTTTATCCTGTGTATCCAAGGCAAAAGACATTAAATCCGATTCTGCCTTTTCAAGATTGGCATAAAGCATTTCTCTCAGATTTAATTTAGGGACCTGAATCATATCATCAAATAGATCTACGTATAGTTCGCCTCTGGAATTTACTTGACCTATAAATACATTATCTAGAGAAACTCCTAGAAGCTCCAGCTGCTCATTTAACCAACCCTGATTCAGCCCGAGGTTGCTTAAAGATTCATTTATAACATTTCCATCCAGTATTACAGTTTGAGGTGCTCCCTCAGGGGAAGTTTGTATTCCCAAATCTTTTGGGGTGACAGGTTTTTTGTCAGATTTCAACATTACATTTATATCCCCGGTAGATTCCATTATTGCAAATTCTACATCTGCTAGATTAAATACGTTTTTGGAACGAAGTTCTCTGATGATATCTTCACCGCTGTATCTGACTTTGCTCAAATTTTCTTCCATAATTTTTCCCTTTTTAACAATTATTATATCTTTCCCATTTATCAAGTTATATATAAATTTACTTTTCATGCATATATAATCCAGAGCTATTGGAATAAGTATCCATACAGCCAATGTAATTATGCCAAACACCCAGTTGGGTATAATATTTACGGAAATCAATACAATTAAAACAGCTATTACGATATAGTTTATAAAATTAAAAGGAGTTATTTTTGTCCAGCGTTTTTTGCCCAGTACTTTTATACAAAGTAAAGATAAAAAAAATAATGCTGTTGATTTTAATAGAATTGCAATCCAAATCTTCATATACTATTCCTCCAAATCAATTACTTTTATACTGGGGTTCCTCATATTCTAAAAATTTAATTCTCTTTTTCAAGTCCTGAACTATACCATCCACAGCTTCAAAAGATTCTCTATATATGCCTTTGGCCTTTTTATCCTGTTCTTGAAGAGAATATAGTCTCAAAGTACTTTCTGCGCCTTTTAAGGTTATCATTGTTTGTTTTACTTTAGATCCCACAGTCAATTTTTAATCCCTCCTCTTTCACTATATTTTTCCCCTTTATTTACAAAGTACAAATTAAATCTTTTAATTTAGCTTTACCTTATTTGTATTAAATTATTACGTTTAATTTTATGAATTTCGACAAAAATAACTCCAACTTAATTTTTATAAGTTGGAGTTCAAATCATTTGTTTATTGTTGAAACAGACTACATACTTTTTATAGCTTCATATATTATATTTAGTCCCTTTTCCAATTCTTCCTGCGTAATTATAAGAGGTGGAAGAATTCTTACTACATTATCCCTGCCGGCGGTTAGGACAAGAAGACCTTTCTCAAAGACCTTTTTTTGAATCTCAGAAGCTTTCCCCTTGATTTCTACGCCTACCATTAATCCTATTCCTCGAACTTCTTTTATATTTTTAGAAGAGTTATTTTTAAAAAATTCTTTGATAAATTTTCCTTTTTCAGCTACCTTTGCTAAGAAACTTTCATCAGTAATTTCATTTAACACTTCTATGGCTCCAGCTGCACAAACTGGATTTCCTCCAAAAGTGGAACCGTGATCTCCATACTTAAAAGTATCTTTAAGTTTCTCGTTGCAGAGAACAGCACCCATTGGAAGACCTCCTCCAAGAGTCTTGGCTACGGATATAATATCCGGCTGTACATTGTAATTATTGAATCCATATAGCTTTCCCGTTCTTCCCAGACCGCATTGAACCTCATCGCATATGACCAATATATCATTTTTTTCAGCTATTTCAAATACTTTGCTGACAAATTCCTTACTCAATGGATTCACTCCACCTTCTCCTTGAACTGCTTCTATCATAATAGCACACACAGTTGAATCTACAGCTTTTTCCAGGGCTTCTACAGTGATATCAATATGTTTGAACCCCTCCGGAAAAGGATAAAAGTATTTATGAAGTTCCTCTTCTCCAGTAGCCTCCAGCGAGGCCATTGTTCTTCCGTGAAAACTTCTATCTAAAGTGATTATAGTATTTCTTCCCTTTCCATATTTTTCAAAACTGTATTTTCTTGCAAGCTTTATGGAACCTTCATTAGCTTCCGTTCCTGAATTGCAAAAAAATACCTTGCTCATATTTGAGATCTCCGTAAGTTTTTTGGCTAACTTCAACACGGGAATATTTAAAACTATATTTGATGTATGAACTAATTTTTCCAGTTGATCTTCCACAGCTTTTATCCATTTCTCATTTCCATGTCCTAATGCCATAACCCCTATACCTGAAGTGAAATCCAAATATTCTTTATTCGAGACATCATATAACTTACATCCTTTAGCATTTGTAAATACCACAGGAAGATGTTTATAAGTGTTAATTAGATATTTTTTTGCATAATATAAATAATCCATAAAAATTTCCATTATACAGAACTCATATTATCCTGCAAATGGTTTTGCCCCCCTTTTATATAAATAATTTTAGATATATATTATTTTATTTTAATAGATCATTGTTCCTATTCCTTTTTTTGAGAATAATTCTAGAAGAAGACAGTGAGGAACTCTTCCGTCAATAATGTGAGCACTTTTAACTCCAGATTCTATTGCCTCAACACAAGATGTAATTTTTGGTATCATTCCGCCTTTTATCATATTGTCCTTATACATCTTAGCAATATCCTGTAATTTTAGTTCTGAAACAAGTGTAGATGGATCTCTAACATCCGTCATAACTCCAGGTACATCTGTAAGAAATATTAAATTTTGTGCTTTTAAGGCTGCTGCAATTCTAAAAGTACATGTATCTGCGTTTATGTTGTATAATTCACCATTATTTCCCCTGGCCACACTACTTATTACAGGGATGTATCCATTTTCTATGGAATTGTTGATGATTTCGGTATTTACGTTGACTATTTCTCCTACATTTCCCAGATCCATTTTAAGAGAAGCCTTCTTAGCCTCAAGCATATTTCCATCTATACCACACAGGCCTATGGATTTCCCACCATAATTTTCTATTAAATTGACTAAATCCTTATTAACTTTTCCGCAAAGTACCATTTGGACTACATCCATGGTTTCATTGTCAGTATATCTTAATCCATCTATAAAAATACTCTTTTTATTTAATTTTTTTAAATGGGAGGATATAAAAGGACCTCCCCCATGGACAACTACTATATTTATTCCCACACATTTCATGAGTACCAAATCATTTATGACATATCCCTTGAGCTTTTCATCCTTCATCACACTGCCGCCATATTTTATAACTATGGTTTTCCCTCTGTATTTTTGAATATAAGGCAGAGACTCTGCTAAGACTTTTGCTACCTCATTATGATCCATTATTTGCATATGCGCCCCCCTTGTTAAACAACAGTTTCTATGACATATAGCTTCCGTTTATCTTTATATAGTCATAGGTTAAATCACATCCCCAGCAGCAGGTGCTGTAATTGCCTGAATTGAAATTTAAGATTATACTCACTTCATCCTCCGACAATATATCTTCTGCCTCATCTACTGAAAATTCTACAGGTTCTCCATTTTTAAATACCAGTATATTTCCTTTCAAACTTTTCAGAGATACCTGAAGTTTATTTATATCGAAATCCACTCCGGAATATCCAACTGCATCCAGTATTCTTCCCCAATTTGCATTGCATCCAAAAAAGGCAGTTTTGACTAAATTGGAACATATTACTGATTTTCCAAGGATCTCACCATCTTTTTCACTGGGAACATTTAAAACTTTACATTCTATAAGTTTTGTGGCACCTTCTCCATCTTTTGCAATCATTTTTGCAATTTCTATATTTAATTTTTTAAGTGCCTCTAAAAATATTTTGTAGTCCCCATCTTCCTCTTCTATTACGGGATTGTCAGAAAGCCCGTTTGCCATAATTAATACCATATCATTTGTAGATGTATCTCCATCTACAGAAATTCTGTTATAGCTCACTCTCACACTTTCCTTTAAGGCTTTTTCTAAGAGTTCACCGCTTATGTTTGCATCGGTAGTAATGAAAGAAAGCATAGTTCCCATATTCGGATGTATCATTCCAGAACCCTTTGCCATGACACCTATGACAACTGGTTTTCCCTGAATTTTAAATTCCACAGCCAGGGTTTTGGGAATAGTATCCGTAGTCATTATGGCTTCAGATGCATCTTTATAGCCATCCTTACTCAAATTTTTGACTAAAACTGGAATGGAATTCTCTATGGAATCAATATTCAATTTTACTCCTATGATGCCAGTAGATGCCACAAGCACATTTTCTTCTTTAATGTTTGATGCTTTTGCCACAAACCTGCACATTTTCTCTGCATCCTCTATACCCACTTTACCTGTACATGTATTGGCATTGCCGCTATTTGCGATTATAGCCTGAGCAGTTTTATTTTCCAGGTGTTTTTTGGTAACCAGAAGAGGAGCTCCTTTGACCTTGTTTGTGGTATAAACTCCTGCGGAATTACAGGAACCAGTGGACATTATAAGAGCTAGATCTTTTAAATTTTTTCCCTTAAGCCCACAGTCAATTCCAGAAGATATAAAGCCTTTAGGAGAAGTTACTCCTCCCTTTATAAATTTAAAAACCATTTTAACAACCTCCTGTAGTTCAATTAGAAAACAGCTGGTAAAGCGGCAAGTCCCTCTTTTTCTGAAAAACCCAAAACAATATTCATATTTTGAATTCCCTGTCCTGCCGAACCCTTTATCATATTGTCTAAACAGGATATAATTACCAGCTTGTTATTGTCCTCATCATAGTGTAAAGATATATGACAGTAGTTTGAGAGCCTAACATTACTTATTTTTGACACTTCTCCAAGTGGTAATACTTTTACAAAATATTCATTTTTATAGAATTCACAGTATTTTTTATATATACTTTTTAAATCTATTGTATCCTTGGGAGTCGTATAAACTGTAGATAAGATTCCTCTATTTATTGGAATCAAGTGGGGAATAAAAGTTAACTTTACATTTTCCCTGCATACATTACTTAAAGTTTCCTCTATCTCCGGAGTGTGTCTATGATTTACCACTTTATAAGCACTGAAATTTTCATTGCAGTTTACAAAGTGACTGCTTTCTGTAAGATTTTTTCCTGATCCAGTTATTCCGGATTTACAATCTGCAATTATACCCTTTTTTTCTATTAAGTTTCCGGAAATAAGAGGCAAAAGTGCCAATTCAACTGAAGTAGCATAACATCCAGGGTTCCCTATAATCTGAGATTTTCGTATATGTTCTCTATTCAATTCCGGAAGGCCATATACAGATTGTTGATGTAAGTCGTGGTTGATAAAATCTCTACCATACCATTTTTTATACAAATCTTCATTTTTAAATCTGAAATCTGCTCCCATGTCAATGCATATTTTGTTTTTTTGAACCGCCTTTTCAATAATAGCTTGGCTTAATCCACTGGGCAGTGCCAAGAATATCAAATCACTTTTTTCTACAACATCCTGTTGACTTTCACATATAAGTTCATTGATTTTGTAAAATCCAGTATATATACTGGATAGAGATTTCCCCTTATATTGAACAGAAGATATTCCAGATATATGCACTTTATTGTGATTTGACAAAAGCCTTACAAGTTCTGCGCCTACATAACCTGTCCCCCCAATAATTCCTACCTGTATCAAATTTGTTTACCCCCTTTTTTATAGAACTTATAGGATGCTATTTTGAATATGTAGTTATTATATGACTTTATGAATAAATATGCAACATATTTTATAAAAATTAATTTATTTTTTATAATTTTTTTCTTATACGTCGTAGGTCAAAGTATATAAAGTTATCATTGCATTATTTATTTTATTATAAATATACAATAATTTATATATATCATTTTATTAAAATTTAAATATTTTCTATAAAAAAGAATAAAAACCTTCATAAAATTTTACGAAGGTTTTTATTCTTCTATTTCTGATTATTCACAAACTTTATCTGGATTCAATATATTTTTAGGATCAAAGGCAAGTTTTATATTCCTCATAAGTTTCATATATTCATCACCGTACTGGCGGAATATATATTTTTTCTTGGCATATCCTATACCGTGTTCTCCCGACACAGCACCCTGTAATTCTTCTGATTTTTTATACATGCAGTCAAATACATCGCTTAGCTTTTTCTTCCATTCTTCATCTGAAAGCTCATCTTTCAAAATATATACGTGTAGATTTCCATCTCCTGCATGGCCGAAACTCCTTATTCTTATGTTGAATTGTCTTTGAAGCTCATTGGTGTATTTTATAAATTCAGCTACTTTGTTTCTTGGAACAACAACATCACATTCATCCATATCAGTAGTGGTGGCTTTAACGGCTTCAAGAAATGCTCCCCTTGCAGACCAAACTGATTCTTTCCTTTCATCCGTGTCTGAAATATAGACGTCAAGGGCTCCTTCCTGAAGACATATTTCAGCTACTTTTTCGTAATCGGCTTCTATCTGCTCTTTGCTGTTTCCATCAAAAGTCAGAAGCAAGTATGCATCTGACGAATTGTCCGGGAATTTCTTTCCAAGGAATTCTTCTGCTGCAAGTATGACCTCTCTCTGCATAAATTCTATAGCAGTTGGTATGGATTTTGATTTTATTATCTTCGGTACCGTACTTATAGCTTTATCCAGGTTTGGAAATGGCACAAGCAAGCTTATGGATTGTTTTGGAAGAGGAAGAAGCTTCAATATTATTTTTGTAATTATCCCGAGAGTTCCCTCTGAGCCGCATATCAAATCCTTTATGCTGTAACCTGAGCTGTTTTTAACTATTTTTCCACCGAGCTCCAATATAGCTCCATTGGGAAGTACTATTTCAAGGCCTCTTACATAATCTCTTGTAACACCGTATTTTACAGCTCTCATTCCACCGGCATTTGTACTTATATTTCCACCAATGGTCGCGGATTTTTCACCTGGATCCGGTGGGTAAAATAGATCATGACTTTCTACAAATTTTGCTATATCCATGAGAAGCACGCCTGGCTCAAGAGTTAAAGTGAGATTTTCTTCATCCAATTCAATTATATTGTTCATCTTGGTTAGGTTTATCATTATGCCTCCTTCTATTGGCACTGATGATCCAACTAAGCCAGTTCCTGAACCTCTTGCTACTACCGGTATATTGTTTTTGTAGGCATAGGACATTATCTTTGAAACTTCCTCTGCATTTAAAACTTCTACCATTGCGTCGGGATATTTGCTGACTCCACCCAATTCATCATGACTGTAATCGTCATTTATATTTTCTCCTGTAAAAACTCTGTCTTTGCCAAGTAAATCCACCAGAAATTTTATATCATCACTATTTAATTTTTTATATTTTTCAACACACATTTCCATGTTTTTTCCTCCAAACTAAACTTAAAAATTTGAAATTCATCTGCAATTTACGCCGGTTGGCACAGACCTTTTTTTGCTTTGATATTCTCTATGAGCTTTGGTATAACCTCATATACGTCCCCTACGATACCATAGTGGGCTACATTGAATATAGATGCTTTTGGATCCTTGTTTATTGAAATAATTAAATCAGAATTATTCATACCAGCTACAAATTGTACTGAACCAGACACACCACAAGTTATTATGAGTTTTGGTTTAACTGTTCTCCCACTTAGTCCTATCTGTCTCTTGGAATCTATCCACCCTGCTTCTATAAGTGGCCTTGTACAAGCTACTTGTCCTCCAAGCAGATCTGCAAGTTCATATACCATTTCCAAATCCTTTTCATTTTTGAATGCCCTGCCTGCTGCAACTATAATATCTGCTTCTGATATTTCTTTTTCAACTTCTTTTTTAGTTACTTTAAGTACTTTTATTCCAGATTTAAATTTTTTCCTATCCATTTCCTGGACAGTTATTTTTCCTGAAATATCTTTTGATCTCTCCGGTGCATTCATGACTTTATATCTTACGGTAGCCAATTGAGGTCTGTGATTTGGATTTAATATCTGAGCCATTATATTGCCACCAAAAGCAGGTCTTATCTGTACGAGATCTGTATTTTTTTTCATGTCCAGTACTGTACAGTCAGCAGTAAGTCCGGTCTTGAATCTAGCTGCAACTCTAGGTGCCAGTGATCTTCCAACGGTAGTAGCTCCTACAAGAAGAGTTGAAGGTTTAACTTTACTTATGAAATCCTCCATAGCTGCAGTATAAGGCTCTATTATGAAATCTTTAAGCTCCTCGTAATCATATACAAAAACCTCATCTACACCATAATGAAGTATTTCCTGTGCTTTATCCTTTATATTATGTCCTACAAATACAGCATATACGGGATAATCATCACTTATCTTAGCTGCCAACTCTTTAGCTTTACCTATGAGTTCATAAGTTACAGGGTGAATATTTCCCTCTACATGATCCACATAAACAGCTATTCCCTTCCAGAGACTTTTGTCTATTTCTTCAACTTTATCTTCTATAAACTCTACTACTCCCTTTGGTCCCTTTTTTACACACAGCTTACACATCTTACAAGCTGCATTTATTTCCAATCCTCCATCTTTGCTCTCCATTGCCCCAAAAGGACATATATCAACTAATTCCTTTATAATTGAAGGAGTAAGCTTCTCTTTGTTTATTACCAATTTACCCATTTTCCATTCCTCCTAATAACCTATATAAATTTTAATTCTTTAAGTTTTTCAGTCAATCTATCCGCCAGTTCTTCACTAGTTCCATTCCACATCTCTTTATCTGTGTTTACTTCAGGTGGAAATATTCTTTCTACTTGAGTTGGTGAACCGTTGAGTCCGTACCTGTTTTCACTTTTATCTTCAAAATCTTTGAGACTCAAGATCTTAACTTCTCTGTCTTTTGTAGCCACCTTTTTCTTGTAAGATGGAAGCCTTGGCTGAAAGATATCTTTTTCCACTGTTAAAAGGCATGGAAATTTTATCTGTGATATTTCCACAGTATTGGGCATATCCATTTTAACTATCATTGAGTCATTCTTTACTTCTTCAATGCTTAGTACATTAGCTATATGAGGTATTCCCAAATTCTCCGCCATTTCAGGTCCTACCTGAGCCGTATCTCCATCTGTAGTCTGCTTGCCGCAGAGAATCAGGTCTATATGACCCATTGCCTTTATTCCCTGGGATATGGTGTAGGAAGTTGCAAGTACATCAGCCCCTGCAAATTTTCTGTCTGACAGAAGCACTCCTTCGTCAGCACCCATCATATAGGCTTCCTTTATTACATCTGCAGCCTGAGGCGGTCCCATGCTTATTACCTTTACTACTCCTCCATGTTTTTCCCTGAGTCTCAGTGCAGTTTCCAGTGCAAATAGATCATAGGGATTCATCTTAGAATCTATACCTTCTCTTTTCAATACTCCAGTTACAGGATCTACTTCAACTTTAGAAGTTCCAGGTACCTGTTTTATACATACTAATATATCCATTTATAAATTACCTCCAAAATTTATATAAATTTAAAAACATTTTATTATTTAACTTACAATTACGGCAACTCCATCTGGTATAACAGCTACTTTTGCATCTTTTCCAGCAATTTCATAAGCTTTATTGAGAGCTTCCTCAATAGTATATGCATGTTGCATGTGCATATTCTTTATAATTTGAGGATCACACATATCGGTAACCATGATAACAGTACATTTACTGAGTATTCTGGCAAGTATCTGAGATTCCCACTGATCAGGTACTGTTTCTCCTCTTGAAACCTTTGAAACTTTTTCCAAAAATTCCTCAGGTGATTTTACTTCTGACAAACTCTTGTAAAAGCCTTCACCACCGTGCCCATCATTGCAGGCAGCTACCATTATTATTACTCCGCCTTTCCTGCAGGTTGCCTCTGCTGCAGTCATTCCCTTAACTGATTGGTACAAATTTTGATCAAGTGGATAACCTCCATTTGTAGAAATGGCAATATCTGATTCAACTGCATTCACTTTAGACAACTCAAGTACAAATTTACAACCTTCTTCATGAGCCAATTTACTGTGACCTGTGAATGCATTTATTATCTTTTTATTCCCATCTATAACTACATTTATTATAAAGGCCAATTTTGCCTTTTCAGCAGCGTAAAGCATGTCCTTATGAATTGGATTGCCTTTCAGCTTTCCTGTTCTGGCATAAGGACTTGCTATAAACTCCGAACAGTGATTGGCCATAATTGTTTTAGTAGAAGCTATACCGGGAAGTATGCTTTTTCTGCCTCCTGAAAATCCTGCAAAGAAATGTGATTCTATAAAACCCTCTGCAATCAAAAGTTCGGTTTCCACTGCTGCCTTGTTTATTATAAGTTCTCCTCCTGAGGGTAATGTTCCTATTTTAACTAAACTGCTGCTGTCACGGGAATCATGTACTATTATATTTTCATTTTGGACTATCTCTTCACCAAACTTACCTATAAGCTCCTCTTTTGTTGTAGGTCTGTGAAAACCTGTGGCAATTAGAATTTTTATGTCGATTTTAGGGTTGACTGCTCTTATTCTTTTTAAAAGTATGGGCATTATGATTTTGCTTGGAACAGGTCTTGTATGATCACTACTTATAATGACCATATTTTTTTTATCCTTAACTAGCTCTTCCAGTTTAGGAGATCCTATTGGGTTATCGAGTGCATTTTCAACTATTTCAGATTCAGTGAGTTTCGTCTTGTACTTCCCTGCCTTTGATTCAAGTACAGCCGACAGATTCTTGTCATCTATTTCAATTTCTAAAGTTTTTTTGTTATAAGGCAGCTTTATCAATGCCATATCAATCATCCTTTCTAATATTTGAATTTAGTAAAATCAGGTGAAATCAGAATTATCTAAATCCCAATAAAGGTCCCGCAAAGTAGGCAATAATGCCCAATATGATTACGTATACTATACAAAACTTCAAAGTGGCATTCAATATTTTTCCCTCTTGTCCCGCAAGTCCTGTAGCTGCTGTGGCAACTGCTATACTTTGAGGTGATATCATCTTTCCTGCAGTAGCTCCTCCCGTGTTTGCTGCAGCAAGCCAGAATTCATTCAGGTGCAGAGATCTTGCGACTTCTACCTGAAGGCCTCCAAACAATACATTGGCCGACGTATCGCTCCCTGTTACGAAGGTTCCAAGTGCACCTATTATAGGAGCAATCAGCGGGTAAAAACTTCCTGTAGCTGCTACTAAAACAACTGATATTGATTTTATCATTCCACTGTATCCCATTACTTTTGCCAGTGCTACTATGGCAATTATGGTAATAGATGATTTGGCCATTTGTTTAAAGGTGTTGCCTAGAACCTTTGTTATTTCACCAAACTTAGCACCTTGAATAAGTCCTCCTATAAAAGTCGCTATTATGATAAGTGTACCTGGAGTTGATATCCAATTAAATACATAAGGTGACGCTCCCTCTCCAGTATAAATAGGTACTGATGTCTTCACCGCAGAAAGTGCCTTGTTTATAGTTGGGAACAATGCACTGCTCAATATTACAAATATAAAGACTAATATAAAAGGCAGCCAGGCCAATACTCCTTGTTTGAAGGAAACCTTTTCAGCTTTTTCATCAGCAGTATTCTTATAAAATATCTTAGCTACAGCTATTGTAACTATCATACAGACTACTGATCCTAGTATTGCAGGAAGTTCTGCACCTAAGTATTTTGCCGCCAATACTTCTGGAACTGCGAAAGAAATACCGGATGCAAGGGATATTCCCCAAAAGCCCTTTATTGCCTTTACGCTTTTACCTGTTAACATTACAAGTACAACGGGTACGATTACAATCAATATTGCCAATTGGAGACCTACTGCATAGCTGAGCTGCGTTACATCAATGTTGGCAACCTTTGCAAGAGTTGTTACAGGAATTCCTATAGCTCCAAAAGCGGTGGGAGTTGTATTTGCAATAAGACATATAATAGCTGCAAAAAGTGGGTTAAATCCAAGGCCAGCCAGTATACTTGCAGGTATGGCAACTGCAGTTCCAAATCCCGCTATAGCTTCCATAAATCCGCCAAAAGCCCAGGCCAGGATAAGTACCAGTATTCTCTTATCTGTTGTTATACCTGTCATCATCTTCTTGATTACATCCATACTCTTGGTGTAAACGGTAAGATTATAGGTGAACACAGCTGCTATTATTACAATTAAAATAGGCCATGCGGCAAGAGCAAACCCCTCTAAGGTTGCAGTGGCTGCATTTAACACTGGCATTTTCCATACTAGTACTGCCAACAGTATAGTTACAACCAATGTAAAAGGACAAGTTTTATGACCTGGCATTTTTAAAGCACTTAATGAAACCATAAGCCATACTATTGGTATTAGTGCTATGAAAAAAAGTAAGTAAACATTCAATATTATTCCCTCCCCCTAAAATATATAAAACATGTGGTACTACATGCTATGGTACTATGGTACTACCACTTATGAAATATAATATCACATTTGTCTCAATTTTTCTACAATTGTTATTTTATTAACAGTAAGTAATTTTACAATTAACATTTAAACCCTACTATTTATACAACGTTTACATACTTAAACATATAATTTTTCTCTCAACAAGTAAAAAAATTATATATAATAGTTAATTTATTAACTATTATATATAAAAAAATTTTGCCTTATTTTAAGGTAAACTGTATATCCAAAAAATTTTTACATGTTCTTTTTAATGTACATATTGGTAAATGCTAAATGTTTATTCATTTCATCCGAAGCCATTTTTGCGTCATGTAGTCTAAGGGCCTCATATATTCTACCGTGCTGTTCAGCGAGAATTTTTAAATTTTCTTTATTTACCAGTATTTTTCTTCTGGCATCCTTTAGGAAAGAGTCCATTAAAGAAGACATAGCATTTAAAATATTTATTATTAAAAAATTTCCAGCAGCTTGTGCAATTTCATAATGAAATTGTTTGTCAAATTTTACATTATTATTCTCATCTTTAGAAGTTTTAAAAGCATCCGACAATTTTTTTAAATTTTTCAGCTGTTCCTCATTTATTTTTACAGCAGCCCGAGAAACGGTTTCCACTTCTAAAAGTTTTCTTACCTCTATTATTTCTTCTGGATTCCCCCCTTGAAGCATAAACATCACCGAGAGAGGCTCAAACAAACTATTCTCAAAACTTTGTTTTATAAAATTGCCCTCACCTTGTCTACTTTCTATGAGTCCCATAACCTGCAGAGCTCTTAATGCCTCTCTTATGGAAGTTCTGCTCACTTGAAGATGTTCCACTAACTCTCTTTCAGAAGGAAGTTTATCTCCTTTCTTTAAAGTCCCATCTATAATCATATTTTCAATTTGTTCTATTACTTGTTCATATACCTTTGTATTCTTTATAGGAGTAAAAATCAACTTAGTCACCTCTTTATAATATATATGATATCTATATATTAATATTACAATATTTGATATTTTTTTTAAAGTACTTTATATAGAATTTATAAACACGTCATTCCATTTGGTGTATATATCAAATAGACTTACCACATCCTGTTCGTTATAAAGCAATATTTTTTGCTTTTTAATATTTGGCATTCTATTTATATATTCACTGTCTTTTACTATTTTACTAAAAGTTTTAGCCAGATTTGATCCGCTTATAACTCCATTTTCTCTAGTAATTCCGAATTCTTTTTCCAATGCTTTCAATCCTATAGATTTATGGATTTTATTTTCATATTGCTTCTGTAAATCTATACTCGTAAAATAATCCTGTATGTTAAACTCCAAGTTATATTTTTTGAAGAGATAGTTTATAACAGTAAAATCATTATTTCCTGAAAAAGTAACTATATATCTTTTGCCTTTTTCAATCATGGCCTTAAAATATTGTTTTGACAATTTAAGTATAGATTTTACATCTTTTTTATTTTCTATCATATATTGAGTTACTTTTAAACTTTCATTTTTATAATCATAAAAACAAGAACCAAATACACCTATACATATGGGTTTTTTGTATATATAATGTTCTAAATCAAAAAAAACAGCATCCTTAATAATACATTCATTGTCACCTACTTTTAATGAATTCTCAATAGATGGTTTTTCTACACAAATATCATTAATTCTTTCTATCACTTTACCACTCTTTTCTAACTATTTTAAAGTACACAATTTTAAATTTATTCATATTCAGTTGTATTATAACTCATATATAATTTACATCTTCTGCCTTTAATTTATATATCATATCTTTTCTCTCAACTATTATATGTGCCTTCTTGCACAATTCTGAATCATCCAATATTTCCTTTACAAGTTCCCTTGTTGGGTTCACACATACAGGATTTTTCACCATTTTCATCATTGAAAAATCTCCTGAGGTATCTCCATAAGCATAACTTTTATCTAAATCTATATTATATTTTTTTACGAGCATATTTATGGAGTTTTTCTTGCTTTCACTATCCCACATGGGAATAACTTCTCCTGTATATACCTCATTTTTATCCCTGATATATACAGCACCCACATAATCATCAAATTCATGTTTAATAGCCATTTCTCTCACTAGTTCTACAGGGCTTCCAGATATAGTTAATATTTTATGCCCTTTTTCTTTATGCCATTTTATTCTATTTCTAGTATAAGAATATACTCTATCTCCCTTTTGTGATACTACATTTTTAGCTATAAATTCTACCTGGGATCTATGAAGCCCCCTTATAGCCTCAATATATATATCTGCCATTTTTAAAAGATAGTTATCATAATTTCCCTTCCTCTTATCCCATCTATCATACTCTGGCTTGACTTCTTTATACCATCTTTCAGCAGGTATTATCTCATATTTGACTAATTTTTTAAAAACCTCTGTTATAAGTCCTTCTCTGTATAAAGTACCATCAATATCAAAAAAAGCTGCAGTGTTCATATTTGTTATTTCTCCTCTTTAATAAAAGAATTCTATTTTATAATATTATTTTAGCACATATATGTACATTAGTTTTACAAGTCTTTAGATAAAATATTAAAAATAAAAATATATTTTGATTTATTGACAGTACATTCTAAATATGATATTATAAAATCAAATAATGATAATGATTTTCATTATTTATAAATTACCTGTCGAGGTGAGTTATTATGAGCATTTGCGATTTAAAGCCCGGTGAGAAGGGATTTATAAAAAATTTAAGTGGAGATAAAAGATTAGTTAAAAGACTTCTAGCGCTTGGATGTATAGAAGGTACCGAAATACTGGTAAAAACATCTGCTCCTTTGGGAGATCCCATAGTTATAAATTTAAGAGGCTTCAATCTGGCAATACGTAAAAGAGATGCAAAAAATATATCAATAAGCAGTTTAAGTAAATTGTAATAGTTAAGATATAAATATCGACGATATATGTGAGGCGGGAGGATTATTATGATTGTGGCAGCTTTATTGGGAAATCCAAATGTAGGCAAAACTTCTTTATTCAATCATTTAACTGGTTCCAATCAATATGTAGGTAACTGGCCTGGAGTAACTGTAGAAAAAAAGGAAGGTTATATAGATAATTCTATAAAAGTGGTGGATTTGCCTGGTATATATGCTATGGATACTTATTCCAATGAAGAAAAAGTATCAAAAGAATTTTTATTGAAGGGTAACCCGGATGTTATAATAAATATTGTAGATTCCTCTAATTTAAATAGGAATCTATATCTTACTACTCAACTAAAGCAATTTAACAAGCCCATTATATTGGTATTAAATATGCTAGATGTAGCTGAATCAAAGGGTTTTAAGATAAATTTTTCGACATTATCTAATGAACTGGAAGTAACTGTAGTTCCAATTATAGCAACTAAAGGTAAGGGAATAGATAAGCTTCTTGAAATTTTAAAGAACGGTGATTTTAAACAACCGCAAAACGATGATAAATTTGATTTCAAAGACGAAAGTGAAGCTTATCATTATATAAATGAAGTCCTAAAGAATTGTTTGACAAAGGTAAAAAAAGATATAACTTCTATTACTGAAAAAATAGACAAGATAGTTTTGAATAGGCTGTGGGCCTATCCCATATTTTTATTAGCACTTATATTAATTTTTAAATTCACCTTTAGCTGGGTAGGACAGCCTATGGCAGATGCTCTTGGTGATTTTGTAGATGGTTTCTTAACTTCACATTTAAAAATATTGCTTTCATCAACCAGTCCGTGGTTTAGTTCATTTTTAGTTGATGGTATTTTAGCTGGGGTAGGATCTGTAATTGTATTTTTCCCAGTTATATTTTGTTTGTTTTTAGGAGTATCCTTTTTAGAAGACAGCGGATATATGGCACGGGGAGCTTTTATAATGGATAAGCTTATGAGAAAGATGGGGTTATCTGGAAAAGCATTTATTCCACTTATAGTTGGGTTTGGATGTTCAGTTCCAGCTATTATGTCCTCTAAAACCCTGGAAAGTGAAAAAGACAGAAAATTGACAGCACTGTTAGTACCTTTCATGTCCTGTAATGCCAGGCTTCCAATATATTCACTTTTTGCATCTGCTTTTTTTGTAAATTATAAGACCACTGTAGTTTTTTCACTATATATTTTGGGAATTTCAGTAGCTTTTTTAATAGGAATTCTTTTTAAAAGTACTATATTTAAAAAAGATGAAGAACCTTTTATAATAGAACTTCCAGAATACAACATTCCTGAACTTAAAAGCTTATTACTGCATACCTGGGAAAAAGCTAAAGGCTTTTTGAGGAAAGCTGGTACAATAATATTTTCAATGTCTGTTCTGATATGGTTCCTGTCTAATTTCAATTTATCTGGCATGGTAGATATGGATAAGAGCATTTTATCTTCAATTGGTAATTTTATAAGTCCTATATTTGCACCTATGGGATTTGGAAATTGGCAGAGTTCAGTAGCTCTCATAACGGGAATTATGGCTAAGGAAATTGTACTGAGTACCATGGGAATTGTGTACAGTGGAAATTTAACTGCTGTATTGCCAAATCATTTTACAGCTATTTCCGCCTATTCATTTTTAGTTTTTGTACTGCTCTATACTCCCTGTATATCTACAATAGCAACCATGAAAAAAGAATATGGAAACAAAATGGCCGTTTTTTCTGTAGCATATCAACTTGTAATTGCCTGGATAGGCTCTTTCCTGGTATTTAGAATAGCTACTTTAATATTTAGCTAATTAGGAGGATATCTCATATGATATTTATAGAAATTACAATAACAGCTGTAATAGTAATAGTAGCAGGTTATCTACTGTATAAAAACCTTAAAATTAAATCAAGGGGCAAATGTGATTGCTGTTCTACCACAAATTGCCCATATCATAATATTAAGAAAAAAAAGTCTTGATTGCATATAATTAGGACTTTTTTAATGCATAATCCAATATATCTTCAATGGATACGATTCCTTTTACTATATTTTTATCATCAACTACGGGAATAGCTATTATGTTTTTTTCTCTCAATCTTTTTGCTACAGTAAAAATGTCCTCATCACTATAAGCAGTGACTACATTCTTTGTCATGGCCCAATCTACTGGACAAGTATCATAATGTCCCTCTTCCATGAGAAATCTATATATATCAGCCTTTACTATCATTCCTACTAGTTCTCCGTCTTCATCCACTACTGGTGCACCGTTTACATTGTGATTGTCCATCATTTTTAAAGCTTTACAAAGGCTATCTTTTTTCTTTAGCTTTATAATATGAGAACGCATTATTTCTTTTACTGTCATATACCCACCTCCCCTTTTATTATACAACATCTTAATAAATTAAAAAAGTTAATATAATCACCACATGGGTTCACAAATAAATGTTCTGTGGTACGGAAGGCAGGTTAATAACGAAATACCTACAAGACCTACTTATACCCGGATACTACATTTCTTCAACTACATCAATCCCAAGCAAATTCAGTCCATTTTTTATTACGTGGCAGGTTGCCTTTACAAGCTGCAATCTAGCAAATTTTATAGCTTCGTCTTCTGCATTTAAAATGCTGTGTGCATTATAGAATTTATTAAAAGCTTTTGCCACATCTATTACATATCTGGTAACCATAAAAGGTTCTAATTTATTTATAGCATTTAATATAGAATCCCTAAAATTGTTTAGAAATTTTACGAGTTCAAATTCCTCTTTGCTGTTTAATTTGCTATAATCTGCCTGACTGTCAATGTATTCTGCCTTTCTGAGTATACTCTTCCCTCTGGCATAACTGTATTGAACGTAAGGTCCGGTTTCACCCTCAAAGTTCAGCATTTCGTTCCAGTCGAATACTATATCCCTCTCTCTGTTATTCTTTAAATAAGTAAATATTACAGCACCTATTCCCACTTTTTGAGCCACCTGAAGCTTATTTTCCAGTTTGGGATTCTTTTCATCTATTATTTCAAGAGTCCTCTGTACTGATCTATTTAAAAGATCCTCTAGGAATATCACGTCGCCTTTTCTGGTAGAAAGCTTTTTATCTGCAAATCTGACTAATCCAAAACCCGCGTGCACACATGAATCCGCCCAATCTTTTCCCATTAATTTAAGTGTAGTAAATACCTGTCTGAAATGAAGGGATTGATCCATTCCAACCACATATATGCATTTAGAAAAATTGTAAGTCTTTTTTCTGTATATAGCTGCAGCCAAATCTCTTGTAGCGTATATAGTGGCGCCATCTGACTTTTTCACAATGCAAGGAGGCATGTTATATTTATCCAGCATAACTACTTTTGCTCCGTTGCTCTCTACAAGAAGTCCTTTTTTATCTATTTCATCTATAACTGCATCCATTTTATCTGTATAGAAGCTTTCACCTGCGCAGGAATCAAACTCCACTCCCAATAGATCATATACTTTTTTAAATTCCCTAAGGCTTAATTCCTTGAATTTTTTCCAGAGCTCAACTTCCTCTCTGCATCCGTTCTCAAGTCTCTTGAAATGCAATCTGCCTTCTTCATTAAGCTCAGGATCTTTTTCTGCCTCTTTGTGAAATTTTACGTATATCCTTAAAAGCTCCTTTATTGGATTTTTATGAAGTTCATCTTCATTACACCACTTTTTATATGCAACTATGAGTTTTCCAAATTGAGTCCCCCAATCTCCAAGATGATTTATTCTAGTGCAATTATAGCCTTCAAAACTCATCATCTTATAGAGAGAATTTCCTATGGCAGTACTAAAAAGGTGACCTACATGAAAGGGTTTTGCAATATTGGGAGAGGAATATTCCACAACTATATTACTATCTTTACCTATAGATGAACTTCCATATTTATCTTTCTGCTCTAATATTTTGGTTATCACATTTTTTATAAATATATTTCTATCTACAAAAAAATTTAAATAAGCTCCTTTATTTTCAATTTTTTCAAAATAGTCTTTTCCTATTTTATCCTTTAGTTCCTGTGCAATTATATTAGGTGCTTTTTTCAGAGCCTTTGCCAATTGAAAACATGGAAATGCATAATCTCCCATTTCAGGTCTTGGAGGTATTTCTATCAATCCCTCTATAAAATCCAATTGCAAATCCGCATTTATGTTTTTTTGAATTTTTTCTGCTACCAGTTCCTTATAATCCATACTTTTGCTAAATAAACGTCAGCCTATTTAACACTTTTCAACTCCTTTCACAATCTACATTTCTTGATCTCGATTCCAAATTTATGTATTTTAATTATTTTTCATAGCCATGAGGATGCTTTTTGTGCCAATTCCATGCGGTTTCAATAATTTTTTCAATGGAATTGTATTTTGGATTCCAGCCAAGTTCTTCCATGGCTTTTTTAGAAGAAGCCACCAGAACTGCAGGATCTCCTGCTCTTCTTGGAGAAACTTCAGCCTTTATTTTCTCACCAGTTACCTGTCTTGAAATTTCAATTACTTCTTTTACAGAAAATCCCTTTCCATTTCCAAGATTGTATATTTTGCTTTCGTCATAATTCATAATTTTCTTCAGTGCCAGGAGATGGGCATCTGCCAAATCAGCGACATGTACGTAATCTCTTATACAAGTTCCATCCTCTGTATCATAATCATCTCCAAATATGAATATTCTATCTCTTTTTTTCAAGGCCACTTGAAGTATTATTGGAATTAAGTGGGATTCCGGCCTGTGATCCTCTCCAATAAGTCCATTTACATGTGCCCCTGCAGCATTAAAATATCTAAGTGCAGCATATTTTATTCCATAGGCTCTATCGCTCCACTTTAATATTTTTTCTACTGTGAGCTTAGATTCACCATAAGGATTTGTAGGACTAGTATGTGCATTTTCTAAAATAGGAATACTTTTAGGCTCTCCATATACAGCTGCCGTTGAAGAAAATACTATATATTTTACTCCATATTTTTTCATGGCCTTTATAAGATTTAAAGTACCTCCCATGTTATTCTGAAAGTACTTAATAGGTTTATCTACACTTTCTCCCACAAGGGAATAGGCTGCAAAATCTATTACCGCTTCAATTTCATTTTCTTTAAAAACTTTCTCTAATGAATTTTCTTCCCTTAAATCACCCTCATAGACTTTTCCGCCTAAAATGGAATTCCTATGTCCTTTTTCAAAATTATCCAACACTACAACTTTTTTTCCTTCCTCAAGCAGTCTTGCAACCATATGGCTGCCTATATATCCTGCTCCGCCGCAAACTAGAATTGGCATTATAAAACCTCCTAAAATACATAATAATATATATTTTATAACTAAATTTAGTTCATTTCAATTGCCCTTCCAGGTAAAACTCCTTTTTTGATCCTGCCATTTTCAAATACTATCTGTCCATTTACAATAACATAATGAATTCCCTCGGGATAGGTATCAGGTTTACCCTTTCCTAAAAATCTAGATTTATCACAAATAGTATTTAGGTCAAATACAACAAGATCGCCATCATATCCTACAGCCATTCTGCCTTTATTTTTAAGCCCTAATATACGTGCAGGTATCAGAGTACATTTTTTAATGGCTTCAATAGGTGAAATGTAATTTTTTTCCCTCACCATCTTTCTAAAAAATCGTGGAAAAGTACCCGCATTTTGTGGATGCCCCTCTCCCATATTGCCTGTAGGGCTGGCTCCTGAATCCGAGGAAGGTACTATATAGTCCTTTAAAAGTGCCTCGTAGATCTCATTCTCAATTCCAGTACTGCAGATTATCACTGCATTTTCCTTTTTATTTCTCAGTTTTTTATACAAATCCCGCGTAAGGCAATGCCCTTTTAAACTTCCAGATGCAATAAACAAATCACTCAGCTTCCAACCGAATTTTTTGATGTGATTTTCATCAAAAACACTGGTACATATACCTGTAGCAAAAGAAGTATACATACCGCTGTCCGCCCATATATTCACTCCTCTATCCCTTGCACGATCGATGATATCAAGTGCTTCTGTCATGACCCCTGTTCCATATTGATATACAAGGTGAGATACCTGTACTAAGGCTCCAGTAATCTCGGAAATTCTAACAGCTTCTCTAAGAGAATCTAAATCATTGGGGGCTCTAAGTCTTGTATGGATAGAAATTAATTTTTTATGCTTTGAAGCTACTTTGCTCAAGGCTATAACTTCTTCAAAAGAAGATCCTGGAGCATACTCAAGGCCAAAGGACAGCCCCACTGCACCGTTGTAAAATTCTTTTTCTAAGATAGTTTTCATTTTTCTTATTTCGTTCTCAGTAGCTCCAATATATGGATTGGTAATTCCCACACTGCATCTCAAACTAAATGAATGTCCTATGAATTGAAGTTGATTTATTAAGAAACCATTTTTGTTTTGCCTGTAAAAAAATTTATCTAAATTCAATGGCCCACCGCCGCAGTTGCCCCCTACTGTAGTGGTAATTCCTTGAACTAAAGACAGTTCTCCACAGTTAATATTTCCATCAATATGGGCATGAATATCTATAAATCCAGGACTTACTGTGCACCCTTTAGCATCTATTTCTACTTTTCCTCTTATATCCTCACTGGTAATTGCAGCTATTTTGCCATTCAGCAGTGCTATATTGGCTTTAAACATAACCTCCTGTTCTGGATCTGCCACTTGGGCATTTTTTATAACTACATCATAGATATCCATAAAGCTAACCTCCTTTCAAAATATTTTCTATGCTTAAAATCCTCTTTATCTTTGTTTGAATTCAGACCATATTAAATCATACGTTTTTGTAGCACTTCCCACATCTCTGAATCTCTCAGCTCTCTTTAATTCTGAATCAGGTATAAATACCGCCCTGTTGTTTAAATACTCCTTTGACATATATTTTTTAGCAGCTTTATTTGTATTTACATATTCATTTGCAGTAGTAGCTTCATTGCTTATTTTACCATCCAGCATAAAGTTTATAAATTTTTCTGCATTTTCTTTGTGAGGGGCTTTTATCGGTATAATAAAATTATCCTCTTCAGCATTCATTCCCTCTTCAGGGTATACTATCTTAAATTTAGGATTTGCTTTAACTGCTGCCGATGCTTGAGAACCATACATGAATCCTACTGTGGTATCGCCATTTATAAGGCTGTTATGGGGAGTATCTGCATCAAGTACTTTTACATTGGGCTTTAATTTAAGTAAATCCTGTTTAGCCTGATCCAATTTTTTAGAATCCGTTTCATTCATGGAGTAACCTAGTTTTTTTAGTGTCATTCCCAACACTATTCTTGGATCATCCACGAGAACCAATGAATTCTTAAGTGCAGGATTCCATAGATCTTTATAACCTCTTATTGGGAAATTTACTTTTTCGGAATTATATACAATCATCTGACTTCCAAGGGTGTAAGGCATGGAGTATTTATTCCCCTTGTCATAAACCTGATTCAAAAACTGTGGATCCACATTTTTATAATTAGGTATTTTTGCTTTATCTATAGGCTGCATCAAAATATTTTTTTGTTTCCCCATAACCTCAATAATATAGTCGCTGCATATTACTACATCATACTCAGAGCCTCTGGAGGCCTGAAGTTTTGCAAGCATTTCCTCGTTGGTAGAAAAATTGCTGTAATTTACTTTTATTCCAGTTTGTTTTTCAAACTCATTTACTACTGAATCAGGCACATAATTGGCCCAGGTAAATAGATTTACCACTTTTTCACTATTGTCGGATGTAGGTTTACTTTGAATGCTACAGGCAGATAAAGCAAAGATAAAACAGACACTTGTTATCCCTAAAATTAATATTTTAAACGGATTTTTTTTCATTATACATTCCTCCTTGATTCTATATTAATCGCAATATAATTCATTTATAGCTACTTCTATTTTCACACTTTCTTTGTTCCCATTGTTTTAATAAATTGTACCATAATTAGAATTCCAAACGTAATTAAAAGCATCAAAGTACAAAGTGCGTTGATTTCTGGTGATAATCCAAATCTAAGCATGGAAAATATTTTTATAGGTAAAGTAGTACTTTCTGGACCAGATACAAAAAAATTTATAATTACATCATCAAAAGACAAAACAAAAGCAATCATAGCTCCTGATAATATACCAGGTAATATAAGTGGAAGGATAATACTTGTAAATACTTTAAATCTACTTGCCCCGAGATCCATTGCAGCATCTTCGATACTGGAGTCAAATCCGGCCAATCTTGATTTTACTACAATAAATACAAAAGGTATACTAAAAGTAGTGTGAGATAAAACTAAAGTACCTATTCCAAGAGGAAATCTCATCTGAGAAAAATACATGAGCAGAGCAATACCCATTATGACTTCGGGGATAACAATAGTTATGTCTAAAAGCCCTTCCACTAAATTCTTCCCTTTAAAATTATACTTATATAGTCCAACAGCTCCTATTGTACCTATTATAGAGGAAATTACAGTGCTTACAATTGCTATGGTTAAACTGTTCTTGAATGCAATTATGACATTTAAATCCTTAAATAACTTCCTATACCAGTCCATAGTAAATCCCATCCATTCAGTCCCTGCCATTGATTTATTAAAGGAATAAACTACGACTATAAATATAGGTAAATATAAATATATAAATATCATTCCAATATATATATTGGAAATTTGCCTAAAAAATTTAGTCTTCATCAGAAAACCTCCAAGTCAATTTTCTTTCCAAGCAATTTTATACTTATACCTATAATAACCAAAATAGCAATCATCATAATTATGGATACAGCTGCTCCAAAAGGCCAATCTCTTGAAACTAAAAATTGGTTTTTAATAAGATTCCCTATAAGCATAACCTTGCTTCCACCCATGAGATCACATATATAGAACAGCCCCAAAGAAGGTATGAAAACCAGTATGCATCCTGCAATTATTCCAGGCATAGTAAGAGGCAAAGTTACCGTTAAAAAAGCCTTAAGAGGATTTGCCCCAAGATCTTTAGCTGCATCAATGAAGATCCCTTCAATTTTTTCTATGGAAGTATAGAGAGGAAGTACCATAAATGGAAAAAGGGCATATATCATTCCTACAAGCACTGCACCATATGTGTAGAGCATTTTCAGAGGTTCACTTATAAGTCCCATTTTAATAAGTACATTGTTTATAAGTCCCCCTGTACTCATAAGTATCATCCATGCATAAGTTCTTATAAGGGAATTTGTCCAAAAAGGAATAATTATCAACATTACGGCCAATATGCGAAATCTTTTTGGTATTTTTGCCACTAAATAGGCAAAGGGATATCCCAGGAACAGTGTACATAAAGTGGTTGTAAATGCAATGGAAACAGAGTCAAGAAAAATTCTGAGATAAAGTGGAGAAAAAATTCTCTTATAATTTTCTAAAGAGAATATAACGTCAATTCCCCCATTTATCCCTCTCTGAAGAAAACTTATAAAAATTATATATAGAATTGGCACTGCCATAAAAAATATCATCCACCCGGAAATGGGAAGTATAAAAAAACTCTTTTCAAAATTCGGAATTCGTCTTTTAACTGTATTTTTTACCACCGATGTTTCACTTCTACTGCTCAACTCACCATCACCTTTTTTCCCCGATCTGATTTATTGTCATTTTCACAATTTATTATCACTGCATCCTCTGGATCCCAATATATCCAAACATGTTCATTCATTTCTGGAATCTTAAGATCTTTATTATAATTAACTGAAATTACCTTTCTTCCATCTTCCAGTACAAAAATGGTTTTTATGTTGGATCCCAAATATACATTTTCCCTTACTACAGCTTTGAGATTAAAATGTTCAATACTTGTTAGAGAGTATTTTATATTTTCAGGTCTAATAAGTATACAAACTTTATCTCCTATTTTCAGTGACTTATTATTTACAAGTATTTGTGAATTTTTTGTTCTCAACAGAACTTTGTTTCCCAAAATTTCTTCTACAGTTGAATCAAACAAATTTGACTCACCTATAAAGCTAGCCACAAACTTGCTTTTTGGTCTTTCATATATATCTTTAGGGTCACCTAGCTGTTCTATAGCTCCAGCATTCATTACGACTATCCTATCGGATATATAAAGAGCTTCTTCCTGATCATGAGTTACATAGATAAAAGTTATTCCTAATTTTTGCTGGAGAGATTTTAATTCACTTTGCATTTTTTTCTAAGTCTGAAATCCAATGCACCTAAGGGTTCGTCCAAAAGCAATATTTTGGGGTTATTTATAAGTGCTCTTGCAATTGCTACTCTTTGTTTTTGTCCTCCGCTCAATTGATCTGGCATCCTCTTTTCATAACTATTAAGTTGTACAAGTTCCAGCATTTTAGTCACACGCTTTTTTATCTCTGATCTTGGGATCTTTTTGATTTTCAAGCCATAAGCTATATTTTTGTAGACATTCATATGAGGAAAAAGAGCATAATTTTGAAAAACAGTATTTACATTGAGCTCATAGGGTTCCTTATCTTCTATATGCTGACCATCTAATAATATATTTCCGCTAGTAGGTTTTTCAAGCCCGGCAATCATCCTGAGAGTAGTAGTCTTGCCACAGCCGCTGGGGCCAAGAATAGTTAAAAATTCGCTCCTTTTAATATCCATAGAAATATTCTTTATTACTTCCTGATTATTAAAAACTTTTACTAGGTTGACTAGTTTAAGTATAGTATCCAATTTTTTCACCTCCAGATTATAATATAACTATTAAAAGTTTTTTTCATTATTATATTATTATAAGTAATTAATATGTAATTAGTGTAAAATATATATTAAAAAGCCTCCGCCTCCATTACAGAGGCAGAAGCTTACTCCTGCAGTCTCTACTCACCCTGTTATCATATCAAAATTTTTTTACAGACTTTAAAATTTTCCTTGATATATTGTATTTTCAATATCAATTCCTAGTGCTTTACTCAAATTTAAATTACAGAGTAATAATAGCACATTAATACTTTTAAGTCAATTACATTTGCTGAGATATGTTCATTTTAGTATGTATATAAAATTTATAAAAGATTATAATCACGTTTATTTTTATATTTCATAAATTAATATTGAATCGAGTTTTAATCTAGACTAATATTTTTAGCCTAGGGAAATAATCTTATATTTTTACGAGCCCTGGGAAGGAGGAATTAATGTGGAAAAACTTTGTCATGTGAATGTAGGCAAAACAGTAATGGTAAAACAGCTCTTCTCAAAAAATCTACTTAGGGAAAGAATGATGGCACTTGGCATTACCAAGGGGACCTTGATAGAGGTGATATTAAAAGGACCTGGTGATAATCTGACTTTATATAAAATTAGAGATACTTTAATTGCTCTTAGAAAAGAAGAAGCCTCTTTGATAGCAATACAGCAGATAAAGGAGAATAAATATGGGATTAACTTTTGAATCCACAAGAAGCAAATCGCTTAAAGATACCTTCAATATTCAAGCTAAAGAAAAAACTTTCGTAGTAGCATTAGCTGGGAATCCCAATACAGGTAAAAGCACTATATTTAATTCTCTTACAGGTCTTCACCAGCACACTGGTAATTGGCCTGGTAAAACTGTAGTAAATGCCCGTGGAAGTTACAAATACAAAGATGAAGATTTTTTAATTGTTGATTTACCAGGTACTTATTCTATATTCGCATCTTCTACTGAAGAAACTGTAGCAAGAGATTTTATATGCTTTGGGAACCCCGATGTCATAGCTGTAATCACAGATGCTACCTGTTTAGAGCGAAATTTAAATCTGGTATTTCAGATAATGGAAGTTAACTGCAACGTAGTACTGTGTATAAATTTGATAGATGAGGCAGAAAAAAAAGGTATAATAATAGATGGCAAAGCTATAGAAAAAAAGCTGGGAATACCAGTAATCATGTCTTCTGCCAGAAACAATATAGGTATAGATGAGTTAAAAGAAAGTATATATGATATTGCGTTAAATAAAATAAAATTGAACTATAATCCTGTAACCTATAAAAACATAGAGAATACAGTAGATAAGATAAAAAAAATGGTAGAAAAAAGATTTTTGAATATAAACCCCCGGTGGCTTTCTATAAGGCTTATGGATGGAAATGAGAACTTTCTCGATTCTATGTCAAAGTATCTTGACAAAGATGCCCTATATTACACTAAAAAATCTGTAGACGAATTATGCAAAAATACAGATAGAGAAGCCATAAGGGATTATATAACGGAACAGAATTATAAGCTAGCTGAATTTATAAAATTAAATTATATTAAAAGAAAAAGAACAGGTAAAAAAGCTGTTAAAAAAATCAATCCTGATCTCATAATAACTTCAAAAAAATATGGAATACCACTCATGCTGCTGATGTTATGTGGAATTTTATGGATAACCATAAAGGGGGCAAATATACCTTCTGATATCCTATCCAAAATACTATTTGGATTCGAAGATGTACTTGCCAAATGGTTTATTGAATTAAATGTTCCCAAATGGCTATATGGTATGTTGATTTTAGGGGTTTATAGAACTCTAGCCTGGGTTATATCTGTAATGCTGCCTCCTATGGCCATATTTTTTCCCCTATTCACTTTGCTAGAAGATATTGGGTATCTACCCAGAGTTGCCTTTAACCTGGATCATCTTTTTAAAAAAGCCTGTGCCCATGGAAAACAATGTCTCACCATGTGTATGGGACTTGGGTGTAATGCCGCAGGAGTAATAGGCTGCAGAATAATAGACTCTCCAAGGGAAAAACTTATAGCTACTGTAACGAATAACTTTGTCCCCTGTAATGGAAGATTTCCTACACTGATAATAATATCTTCTTTGTTCTTTGCCTCAAGTGCCAATTTTTCTAAAATAATACCTGCGGTAATTATAACTCTCATAATACTATTTGGCATATGTGTAACATTATCTATATCTTATTTATTATCCAAAACCTTACTAAAAGGTGTTTCGTCCACCTTCACACTTGAACTTCCTCCCTATAGAAGACCTCAAGTTGGACGGGTAATATACACTTCCATAATAGACAGAACCATATTTGTACTCTGGAGAGCAGTAATTGTAGCAGCTCCGGCAGGAGCAGTTATATGGATACTCTCCAATATATACATTGGAGACATCAATATAATAAATCATGTAGTTATGTTTCTAGATCCGCTGGGAAAACTCATAGGTATGGACGGATGTATATTGGTGGCCTTCCTGCTTGGTTTACCTGCAAACGAAATAGTACTCCCTATCCTGCTTATGTTGTATTTATCCACAAATACAATGGTTGATGTTGAAAGCATCTTGTCTTTAAAACAGATTTTTTTAAACCATGGCTGGACATATCTTACAGCTATAAATATCATGCTGTTCAGTTTACTTCACTGGCCCTGTGCAACTACACTTCTTACTATAAAAAAAGAGACAAAAAGCTTAAAATGGACGGTACTTTCAGCATTTATTCCATTGATAACCGCCTTTGCAGTATGTTTGTGCACTACTTTGATTTATAGGGGAATTCATACTCTCTGTGTTTAAATATAAAAGTTCAAATATCGGGTATCAAATAGTGATAATTTTCAGCTTATGGCGAAAATCCACCAGATTTGAACTCTGACATTTGAACTTTTAACTTTTATTTCAAATATTTCATATCCTTTTCAATGCTGTCAAAATCAACTTCTTCTAATTTTATTGTGGAGGTATGATATTTTTTCTTATACCACAACCACAATCCTGCAAATAGAGGAAGGCCTATATAAGAGGAAATCACTCCGCTCCAGTCTATTTTATCGGCTCCAAAATAAGTAATTCCCTGCCCTAATATAACTACAATACACAATGCAAGAGCTATTATTGGTCCCAAAGGGAACAATTTAGCTTTATATTTCAATTTACTGAAATCACGTTTTTGTACCGTATAGGCTTTTCTGAAACGATAGTGGCAAAGTGCTATTCCAAGCCAGGCCACAAATCCTGCCAGTCCTGAAGCTGCCACAAGCCATACATAAACTGTAGATTCAGCATAAAGTCCCGTGAGAAAACATGCAGATGCCACTATAGTAGTAAGTATTAATGAATTTACAGGAACTCCTCTTGAATTGACTTTCGCCAACCATGCTGGAGCTTTTTTATCCTTTGCCATAGAATATAACATTCGGGTAGAAGCATACATTCCAGAATTTCCTGCAGATAATACGGAAGTCAATATGATTGCATTCATAAGGGAAGCTGCTCCTGCTACTCCTGCCCTTTCAAACACCATGGTAAAAGGACTTGTATTCACGCCTGCATTCATGTATGGAATTAAAGCTCCTACTACAAATATAGTACCTATATAAAATAAAAGTATTCTCCAAAATATAGTGTTTATTGCTCTTGGTATGTTTTTTTCTGGATCCTCACTTTCTCCTGCTGCTATACCTACAAGTTCTGTACCTTGGAATGAAAAACCTGCAATTAAAAATACCAAAAATATAGATTTAAATCCACCAACAAATGGAGCTTCTCCTATAGTAAAATTCTTCAGCCCTACAGGTTTTCCGTTAAATATGCCCCAGATAGTTGCTATGCCGACTATTAAGAATACAATAACTGTCAATACTTTGATTCCTGCAAACCAGAATTCCGATTCACCATAAGCCCTGGCAGATAATAGGTTAAGCCCAACAATCAAAGTCAAGAAACATATACTCCATATAATAGCAGGTATATTTGGAAACCAATACTGCATTATAAGAGCTCCCGCTACCATTTCTGCTGCTACAGTTATAGCCCAATTATACCAGTAGTTCCAACCCAATGCGAAGCCTAAAGCTGGATCTACGAACTTGGTAGCATAAGTGCCGAAAGAACCTGAATCAGGCATATATGTGGCCATTTCTCCCAAACTGGTCATTAGGAAATATACCATAACTCCTATACATCCGTAGGCTACTAGTGCTCCTCCGGGACCAGCTTGTTTAATAGTAGCACCAAGTGCCAAAAATATGCCTGTTCCAATGGCTCCACCCATGGCAATCATATTTAAATGTCTCGCTTTAAGTCCTCTTTTCAGCTTATAATTACTTTTGTCCTTTAGTTGTTCTACTGCATTTACATTTTGCATTTTTTATTCCTCCCTATGGGTTTTAAATTCCCATAAGTGAATTAACCAAGATGAGCCTATAATAAAAAATACCTTGAGAGTACACTCAAGGCAATTAAACATAAAAATATTAATTCCGTAATGAATGATAGCTCTCCACAAATTAAAATATTGTGACAGTCTTGTACATATTTTATACAAGCCCAGTTGTTCAGCATTAAAGCATTAGCTAAACACTTCGGCGAAATTTCCTTTTAAGTTGTTTCAATGCGCTTAACTCCGCAACTTTACTCTTAAATTTCGCACCTCTACCCCAGTTATTCACTTATATTAAATATTATGAACTAAAAATGAAATTTAGTCAATACATTTTAATAATTTTTGTTTTGCAATAAGCTATATTTTTCCTTTTTCCAGTTATTTTACTAAAATTGCATTGAATATATAATCAAATTAATATATTATATTATATAGAACAAAATATTAAATTATATTATTTATCAGGAGGTAATTTTTATGGCATCGTTAAAAGGTACAAAAACTGCTGAAAATTTAATGAAAGCTTTTGCAGGAGAATCTCAGGCAAGAAACAGATACACTTATTATGCATCTGCTGCAAAAAAAGAAGGGTATGTTCAAATTTCCAATATATTTTTAGAAACTGCTGGAAATGAAAGGGAACACGCTAAAAGATTTTTTAAATTCTTAGATGCAGATCTGCATTGCGAAGCTGTGGAAATAAATAATGCGTCTTATCCAGTTGCATTAGGTGATACTAAGACTATTTTAAAAGCAGCTGCTGCTGGAGAAAATGAAGAATGGTCTAAGTTGTATCCTTCCTTTGCTGATACAGCTGATAAAGAAGGATTTCATGCTATAGCGACTGTTTTTAGAAAAA
Source organism: Clostridium aromativorans (assembly GCF_020908015.1). Taxonomy (NCBI): domain Bacteria; kingdom Bacillati; phylum Bacillota; class Clostridia; order Eubacteriales; family Clostridiaceae; genus Clostridium; species Clostridium aromativorans. The sequence goes on along the minus strand of NZ_JAJJPB010000014.1, from coordinate 23,491 downwards.
TAGCAGAGGTTGAAAAGCACCATGAAGAAAGATATCTAGCACTGCTCAAAAATGTAGAAAATGGTACTGTATTCAAAAAAGATAAACCATGTAAGTGGATCTGCAGCAACTGTGGATATATTTATGAAGGTACATCTGCTCCTGAGTTCTGCCCTTCATGTGCACATCCTAAAGCATATTTTCAGTTATTTGTAGAAGAATTTTAATACTTAATTAATATTAGATATAGGGGAATCACTGCTTAGGTGATTCCCCTATATCTATACCTGCCATTTTCATTAAATAAAGTGCATTTCTAGTAGTTGAAACTCCAGTTCTGAGTTTGTAATCAAATTTGATTTTTCCATCTTCATAATATTCCTTAAAATGATAGTTTTTTATTTTACCGCCACTTTCCTCTTCCATTTCAGCTAATTCTAAATCATGTGTCGATACCATTCCACAGGTCTTTCCATTCTCTAAATTTTTTATCAAAATTTTGGCTCCTAAATGCCTATCAATGGAATTAGTTCCCTTGAATATTTCATCCAAAAGGAAAAATACCTGTTCACCTCTGCCGCAGGCCTCTACAATCCCTTTTATTCTGAGTATTTCTCCATAAAAAGAAGATATATTTTCTTCTAAATTATCACTTATTCTCATACAAGTGTAAATGTTCATTATAGAACAGCTAAATTTTTTTGCACGAACTGGGGCCCCTGCATATGCCAATACTAAATTTACACCTGCAGTTCTCAGGAGCGTGCTCTTCCCTGACATATTTGACCCTGTAATCAACACTATATTAGAAGGCTTTTTTAAAGTCAAATCATTACACACAGCTCTGTCTCCAAGAAGAGGATGTGCCATGGATTTTGCATTAAACACAAGCGGGGTATCTAAAATTTCAGGAATTGTCCAATACGGATGCTCAAAAGCTATGAGAGCAAGACTGTTCAGCATTTCAAATTGACTTACTGCTTCAATCCAATTATAAATTGACCTGCCATTTTTTACTCTCCATTTTTCAAAGGCAAATGTGCATTGATAATCCCATAATAAAAAAATGTTTATCAAGATGTATAAAATATTTTTTCTCTGGGATACATTCTCTGAAATCTTATTTAAATTCCGCAATTCTCTTCCAGCATCAATTGATGTTTCCCCTTTTTTATAAAGTATTTCTTTTAAAGAATTTAAATATGTGCACTGGAATTTTTCTCTGGATATCATATATATAACTTTATCGTATACCATTATACTATTTTTAATCTCAGATACGCCATCTAAAATATTAAATCTGTTTTTCATTCCAGGTATAAGCAAAGTTATCTGTATTATAACTGCTGTATAACCTACATAATTTCCAAATAGATGGAATACAAAACTCATAATCAAGAGCGCTATAGTTATAACAGGCAATGTCTTAAACAAAATTATCATATATCTTTTTTCATAAAATGGATTTTCCGTTTCCAATATTTTCTCTATTTTTAAAATATTTTTTCCACCATTTTCTATAAAAGAAGCTTCTGCTTCAAAATGCTGTCTCCATTTTAACTTGTGCTTTAATTCCATCACTGCTTTCTGCCTGCTTATTATATTCTGTTTACTTCCAATATTTCCTGATAGAACATCCTTTAGTTTTTTTTCTCCAAAATAGGTTTTACAGCAGTTCATCCATTGAAACAGTGAACCTTCTCCAAATAAATCCAGATCTTCTGAATAACTGTGATTTTTGTCTTTAAACTCCTGACCTGTTTTGCTGAACTTATTCCAATTCCCCTCAACTCTATTTAAAGAATTGTCATTTATTCTCCATAACTTTTCTGTGAAGTTCACATTTTCTTTTAATTTACAATGAATTTTTATGACAAATATAAATAGTATAAGAAAAGCCAGTAAGAAACTAAAACTCATATAATAAAATTTTTTTGCATAAAAAAATATAGAGCAGAACATTCCCGATAGGAATATTGCAAACCTCAATTTGCTTATGTATAAGGCGTTATTTTTCTGCCTTCTTATAAGTTTATAATAATGTTCTTTTCTTCTGGAATAAATTTTTTGTATGCAGTTCAAACCATTACCTCTCTTTCTTTTTTACAGTTCCATTTAGCTTCAAACTTTCAAAATAATCTTTAATCTTCAAATCCATACCTATTATATGATTTGTTATCCAGTTATATACAAAATCCAGCAGCTTTAACACTGCCTCCTGTTGATTTTCATCAATTTCTTCTAAATCCACATTTTGAATTTTTTCAATAAATTTATCATGTACTTTTTTCTGTTCTCTATATCCTGGATACTCATACATGTCCATTATTTTTTCTTCATCTTCAAAATGATAAACTGTATATTCTTTCAGATCATCAATCGAATTTAATATTTCATCAAAATAATCCACACGATTTTTATTCGTGGCTAGTTCATAGATGGAATTTCCTATTTCAAATAACTTTTTATGCTCATCATCTATTCTTTTAATCCCACAACTGTATTCATCTTTCCAATCAAACATCTACAAGTTTGCCCCCTTTAAAAATTAACACCTTATATGGTTTGTCCTAAAAATATATTTGAAAATTAATATATTCCTTACATTGTAATTATAGCAAACTTTAAAATCGCAGACCATAGGATACCTATAACATTTCCAATTTAGTGCAGATTATTTTTTGAAATTTAATAGCTGCTGGTAAATTACCAGCAGCTTACTGAGTCACTTTATTACATAACTCTTCCTGGAATTACAGCATCTAATATTCCGATAACTACTGCGGCCAAAATAGCCCCTAATATAGATACTCTCATGTTCGGAACCAAAAACTGAGTTATATAGAGGATTATAGCTGCAATTACAAATCCCTTTAATCCTTTTCCAAAAGGAGATGCATCCACTCTCATAAATCTTTCTACTAAATAATCTATTATACTTATTACAACTGCCGCCCCTAAATAAGACCATAATCCTACTATTCTAAAACCAGGTGTCAAAAAAGATGTTATTGCAAGCACGATTAATGTTAAGATAAATCTTAATATATAACTGCCCACAGTAGATTTTGAATTTTCCGGTTCTCTCTTTGTATCGTCAGCCATAGAAGTCACTCCTTTTCAATAAAATATTATCTGTGCAAATATAGTTTTACCCAATATCTAAAAAATATTTAAAAATAATAAATTTTTTAATTATAGGGGGCTGCTGCATAATTTAACTATGCAGCAGCCCCCTAACTTATTTTATATTATTTTTTATTTTAAGCCCTGTTCATAAGCTTCAATCATCTTTTTAACCATATTTCCACCTACTGAGCCTGCTTCTCTTGATGTAAGATCTCCATTATATCCTTCTTTTAAGTTTACTCCAACTTCTCTAGCTGATTCCATTTTGAACCTATTTAAGGCATCTTTAGCTTGTGGAACTAGGACTCTATTTCCTCTGTTACTTGCCATGATTGATTTCCTCCTCCTATATATTATTATTTTGTATTACATCTATAAGTTTGCTCCATATAAAAATTATTACTCTATAAAATTGCATGAAATTGAGATATGATATGACATAGATAGAAATTTTTATATATAAAAGTTTATTTTAGCATAACTTTTAAATTTTAATCTACAATTAAAATTTATTTAGCGTATAATATAATATTAAGGTTTAGATAAACTAAAAAGGGTAGGTGATATTGTTGTATAAAAGAGGAGATTTCCATTTACACACCACTGCATCTGACGGAAGATTATCTCCCAGTGAGCTTGTAAAAATGGCCGGCAGAAGGGGTATGGATATAATCGCCATAACAGATCATGATACAGTATCCGGTATGGATGAAGCCTTAGATGCTGGTAGAAAAATAAAACTCAAAGTTATTCCAGGAATAGAACTGTCTACTTTATGTTATGGAAAAAGTGTTCATATATTAGGATATTTTAAAGCAATTTCAAATATATCTCCTGAATTTAAAAATTTTTTACAGGAAATGAGTGAATATAGAAAAAAGAGAGCAAAAAAAATAGTAGATAATCTATATAAATTTTTTAATATAAAACTAGATTATCAAAGCATACTTGAAAATGCTCACAATATTGTTACAAGACCTCATATTGCACAGGCCATAATAGATTCTGGATATAATTATAATTTTAAGGATATATTTACGAATTTTATAGGCGATTCCTGTCCCGCATATGTCCCCACTAAGAAGCTTTCCACTGAAGATGGTGTGAAACTGCTTAAATCTTTAAATTCCGTGGTTGTTTTAGCACATCCAGTTCTCATAAAAGATGTCAATATGGAAACCCTACTTAAGCTTCCCTTTGACGGTATAGAGGCAATTTACTCCATGAATGCACCAAAAGATACAGAAAAGTTTATAAAATATGCTGAAAAATATAATAAAATAATAACTGCAGGTTCAGATTTCCACGGTTTACCAAGAAAAGACAGAGACGATCCCGAGCACTCTCATAGTATAGGTGAAGTTTATTTAGAGGAAAAAGATATAGAAATATTTTTAAATAAACTAAACACCTTAAATTAAAATAATCCATGTAATTACATTTGCAATTACACGAATTATTTTTTAATTTATATTATATTTCATTCAAAAAGACCGTATATCCCTTTACAGCTTCGTATATGTCTGCCTTGCTTGCTACCTCCCAAGGGGCATGCATATTATGAAGTGCTATGCCGCAGTCTATTACCTGCATATTGTATTCTGCCAGTATATATGCTATTGTTCCACCGCCTCCTTGATCCACTTTTCCAAGTTCTGCAGTTTGCCAGTACACATTATTTTTTTCCATTATATTTCTTATTTCAGCTATATATTCAGGATTTGCATCATTGCATCCCGATTTTCCCCTGGCTCCAGTATATTTATTAAAGACTATCCCTTTCCCAAGATAAGCCGAGTTGTTTTTATCCATGACAGAAGGATAATTTGGATCAAAAGCTGCACTTACATCTGAAGATAGCATTTTTGAATTGGTTAGAGCCCTTCTTACTTTTAAATCGCTGTACTTTCCGCAGAGATCTATGATTTCTGCCACCGTATTTTCAAAAAATCTAGACTGCATTCCTGTAGCTCCAACGCTTCCAATTTCCTCTTTATCAACTAAAAGAGTTACACAGGTTTTTTCAGGATTTTCTATTTTCATCATTGCCTCAAAGGAGGTATATGCACATATTCTATCATCGTGTCCATAAGCCATAACCATGCTTCTATCCAGTCCAAAATCCCTTGCAGCTCCTGCAGGAACTACCTCAAGTTCCGCGGATACAAAATCCTTTTCTTCAATATTGTATTTTTCATTCAACAACTTCAGTATGTTCTGTTTTACTCTGTTTTTGGCATCTTTATCCTTAATTGGAATACTTCCCACCAGTAAATTTAAATCTTCTCCTTCAACTACTTTATCTCCTTTTTTGTCCATTTGTTCTCTGGCAAGATGTATTAACAAATCGGATACGCCAAATACGGGATCAGTCTCTTTTTCCCCCAGTACTAAGTTGACCTTAGTGCCATCCTTTTTTACGACAACCCCATGAATGGCCAACGGAAGTGTAACCCACTGATACTTCTTTATTCCACCATAATAATGAGTGTCAAATAAAGCTAAATCCGTATCCTCGTAAAGCGGATTCTGCTTTAGATCAAGTCTTGGAGAATCTACATGTGCTCCAAGTATCCTCATGCCCTCCTCTATGTTTTTTTTCCCAATTACAAAGAGTGCCAGAGTCTTTCCTTTATTATTGGCATAAACTTTATCTCCTGGTTCCAGTGAAGCTTTTTTACCTCTTATATCTTCTATATTTTTATAGCCACTTTTTTCAGCTATTGACACAAATTCCGCTATGCATTCTCTTTCGGTTTTACATTTGGACATAAAATTCTTATACTCATCTGATAATTTAAAAAGTGATTCAAAATCCTTTTTTGAATATTTATCCCAGGCATATTTATATTTTTTAGTTAAATCCTTTGACACTATAATCTCTCCTATCTGTATTTATTTAGGATAAAAAACAAATTTTAATATTCATTATCAATCCTGTTTATTTTAAAGCCATCTTTTCCTTTTGAATATGCATATGAGGATTATGGCTATAAAAGTCATCATTATAATTACATAATGGCATCCATTTTCCACTTCCATAAAAGGTACTCCCTTTAAATTAGTACCATAAATACTGCTTATGAGGTTCAAAGGTAAAAATATAGTAGCTATAACAGTAAAAATTTTCATGAGTTCATTTGTTTTATTTGCTATCTCTGATTCAAAAGCTTCCCTTACCAGTGCCAAATCCTGGACCAGGCTTTCAAGGGAAATCATAAGCTTTTCTATTTTTTTACTTAAGCCTATAAAATATTTTATACTTTCTTTTTCAATAACAAGGTTGTCATTTATAGTTAAGCTGTCTCCTATATAAATCAGGGGACTTAAATACTTTCTTATTTTATAAACCTGTCTTCTTAAAGTTATCAAATTGTCTATCTGATCCTGCCTCGGGTTTTTCAAAATATTTATTTCGATTTTATCTGCCTCTACTTCTAGTTCGGATATTATATCATAATTTTTCATAACTATTCTGTCTAAAATGCAGTAAAGAAGTATACACACCCGGGGATTGTCTTTTAGCACAAAACAATTCTTCCAGCTATTTATGTCTTTTATTAAATTCTCCAGTATATCGATTTTGTCTTTGTATACAGTTATTATATAATTTCTACTTAGAAAAACATTCAACTCCCTGGATACCACTATTCTCTCTATATAATTGAGTACATTAAATATTATAAAAATATACCCGTTAAAAAAACTTATTTTTGATGCCTGGGAAAAACTTCTACACTCATCTACAGTTTCCTCATCCACGGATATGAAATCATTTAATTTTTCAACCTCATCTACATGCAGAAGTATCCAATAATGACCGTTTACAAAATCAAATGATTCAGTAATTTCTTGAAAACCATTATCTATATCCAGTACCTTCATAAAAAAACACCACCAATAAAAACTAACTATAATTTACATGTAAATAGTTTCATCTTATATTAGTGTGTTAATTTAATCAGAAAATAATTCACTGCCCTTTCAAACAAATTGATTCACAGGCAAATTTAAAATAAAATTTAATCTGAAATAATATTGTCTATAGGTATATCATGTTCTTCTCTGGGAACCTTATCTAAAATCTGAAAACTGTATGCAAGGGCTATCTTCTTGGAATCCTTTCTAGTCATCTTTAGAAATCTGTCATAATATCCTCCTCCATAGCCTATTCTTCCTCCCTCTTTGTCAAAAGCAATACCTGGTATATAGCATAGATCTATTGTAGACTCATCCATCCTTAAATTTATATTTTCAGGCTCAAGTATTCCATAGGCACCACTTTTCAGTTCATTGAAATGGTTTATTTTTACCGCTATCATTCCCTTTTCCCTGGATATTGTCTTTGGAACAGAGACATTTTTGCCATCTCTTAGAGCCCTTTTTATAATTCTATGAGTATCAACTTCAGTTCCAAAACTGACGAATATAAATAAATTTCCAGCTTTCCGATATTCTTCACTTAGTAAAACTTTTTCAAATATTATATTGTCCAATGCCCTCTTTTTAATTTCAGGCATACTATCTCTTTTTTCTTTGATTTTTTTTCTGATATCTTCTTTATTCATCTGCATGGTCTTTTTTTCTCCAACTCTTTTATTCTCTTGCTGATTACATCTACTGGAGTTATGCTTGACATAAGACTATATCTGTAATTTGCTGCGGCAGCTTCAACTATGACAGCCAAATTTCTTCCAGGCCTTATAGGAACCTTTAGCTTTCTCACAGGAACATTTAAAATATTCATGTATTCCTTGTCTATTCCAAGCCTGTCGTAATTCTCATCTTCCTTCCACTGCTCCAGATATATTACAAGGTTGACATTTTTGGTCTTAAGTACAGAACTCAACCCATAAAGTGCAGGGACATCAATAATTCCCATTCCTCTAACTTCTATCATTCCCGCTGTAATATATGGTGAAGTCCCGTGAAGTACTCCATTTATCTGTTTTATATCCACTGCATCATCCGCTACTAACCTGTGTCCTCTTTTTATAAGTTCCAGCGCAGTTTCACTTTTGCCTATTCCACTCTCACCAGTTATAAGTATACCTATGCCGTATACATCCACTAACACCCCATGAAGCCTGGTTTCAGGTGCCAGCTTATCATCCAAATAGTTCATCAGTTTATTTATGAATCTCGTCGATATACTATCAGTTCTAAGTATCCATCTTTTATTAGAAAGGGCACTTTCTAAAAATTCTTTATGTGGTGGTAAATTTCTAGTAATTATAGTACAGGGATTATAAAATTCAAAATATTTTTCCAATCTTTTTTTCCTGAGTTCTGACTGCATCGCATCTAAGAAACTCCATTCAGCTTTACCCACTATCTGAACTCTTTTATTTGCATAATAATTGTAAAATCCGCTGAATTGAAGTCCTGGTCTATTTATATCACTTTCAGTTATTTTATTTATTTTGTCTCCTTTAGTTATAACTTCCAAATTCAAGTCCTCTATAATATCTTCTACCGTTACTGGCATTTTATCACCCCTTAGTTGGATCATCTAGTCTTTATTTTCCATAAGTTTTTTTGAATTGTCAACCTCTGTTACGGTTAAATCATTTTGAAGTTTATTGAAGGTGATTTTTTTCTTAATAAAATAGGATACTAAAACAAGAGCACCCAAAAGAACCGAAGCCAGAACAAAATTTAAAGAATTTATATTTTGTGACTTATCTCCTAAATTTATAAATACAAATACCCCGGGTATTATCCCTATTGTAGTGGCTATAAGAAAATCTTTGAATTTTATTTTAGAAAGGCCGGCTCCATAACTTATTATATCAAAAGGCACCAGTGGTATCAATCTCAATATAAATACTATTAAGAAGCCCTCTTTTTCAACTCCGTCTTGGAACCATTTTCCCCTGCCCCTGACCAATTTATTTACTATATCCTTTCCCAAAAACCTGGCTATATAAAAAGATAGAGCTGCTCCTAAAACAGCCCCAATAATAGTATATATCATACCATAGAACACTCCAAAAACCATTCCGCTGGCTATGGCAAGTAAAGCATTGGGAAAAAGTGTAAGAGGTACAAAAGTAAACATTATTATATAAACTACAGGTGCAAGCATCCCAAAAGAACTTATATAAGCTTTTATGTTAGAGGCACTGCATTTATGCAGCAGGTCGCATTTAAAACATATCACTGCGGCAGATATAATTAAAATTGCAATCAGTATTTTCAGCAATATAGTTTTCTTTTTGTTCAAATCCTATATCCTCCTCTCATGATTTTATATCTATTCATCCAACTTTTATAAAGGCTTGTTTTGCCAGGTACCTCACGTTTGGAATCCCACTTACCTCCAAATATTAAATTCAAAAGGTGCAGAGACTTTTTCCCTCCCATAGACATGGATTCTCTACAGCTGGCACAATACGTAAGTAAATAATCGGTGCTGCCGGAGTTGGCTGTATCTTCCATAACCTGCATGGATATATCTGGATTCGTTGTAGAAACCATTCCTCCCATACCGCAGCAGTGAGTATGTTTTCCATAATGCAGTGATTCCACTACTTTATATCCAAGTTCATCTACAATATATCTTACGCTGTTTTGAATATCTTCCCTATACCTAGTTACACATGAATCCTGAATTGAAAAGACTATATCACTGCTCTTTCCTATACCTTTTGCCTCCTGAGGTAGTCCAATTTTTGCCAGCAGGTTCCAAAGTGAAATTATATTTTGATTCAATCCGCATTCTTTAAGAAGTAAAAAACAGGACTGGCAAGCTGTAACTATCTCTAGAGCACCGGAAGAATCTGCCATTCTTTTTAATTTTGTAATTTTCTGCTTGTAACTTTCCTCCTCCCCGATAATTTTGGAAGGCTTTCCGCAGCATTCTATAATCATTGCTGTCTCGGGAAAATCTTTTTTGAGGTATTCAAGAGTTTTGAATACAAGCTCTGGATTATAAGCACAAAGACTGCATCCAGGCATAAAGAGCCTTTTAATCTTTTTATGGGATTCATCTCCCAAAATACCGCTAAAAAATCTTGAAAAACTTAATGTTTGATGCATATGCACGGATCTATGGCCTTTCATGGGAGATACTCCTCCGTTATTTTCCACTGCATATTTTCTGATATTCATAAATACATCACCCAAATCCAAATTCTCCGGGCATACTGATTTACAAGTTTTACACATGCTGCAGGAATAAGGTATATATAAATTCATACTTTTTTCTTCTACTGCACTTTTAAATAGAGATCTGGGATTTTTACAAAAATATCTAAGCATCTCACATTGTTTCATGCATGCACCACATTTTACACACCTATTTCCTGTGCTTTTCAACTCATTTAAAATATTTTCATCCAATTCAATGGGCTTATTTACCATAAATTCACCTCTAGATTTTTCAGAAAATCCAAACTTAGGTATTCCTCTATCTTTTTCAATGTATCCTCGTTCTTTATATTCTTTTCCGGATTCTTATATTGAATCCATGCATAGGCACACCAGGAAAGTGCCCTTAGATACAGATAAGGTTTATATAGATGTACTCTCTCCTTTATATCTCTTTTGCCATTTTTCAATTTGCCTTCGTATATAGTGAGAAATTCATTTATTTCTTCTTTGCTAAAAAGATAAGATGATTTCCACAATGTAGTGGTTTTTGCCAGAAATTGAGTTAAATCCTGACAGGGATCACTTATAACTGGTTTTTCCCAGTCTATAAGATAATACTCTTTCCCACCTATAATAAAATTATTTGAGTTGACCTCCGTATTATTTATCACATGCCATTTGTCATCCATGAAATATTTCTCCCTATAACTATTATCTTCAGCCTTTTGCAAAAACTTATAGAAGAAATTTTTTTGTTCTCTATTGACTAGAGGAGATGACATAAAATCTTTAAGCCATTTTTTAGATTCCAGTACTCTGCTGGAAAAAATTTTGTCTTCCACTATAAAAATTTTTTCATCATCTTCACTTAAGTCTATAGAGTGAATCCTGCCAAAAATATCTGCAGCTTTTTCTAGATCCCTTTTATAATTTAAAGGTACACCTTCTAGGAATTCCATAATTAAAATTCCATAATTCAAAAGTTTTCTACTATCATCTACATAATATACTTCAGGCGTAACTCCGCTTACTTTAAGTCTTTTAAGTGCATTGAATTCATATAAAATCTGATGTTTAAGCTCTAATTGACTCCCTGTATTTACTCTAAACACATATTTTTTATTTCCATATTTCAGTATGTAATTTATATTATATTCTCCCTGTGCCAAAAAATTAATGGAATAGTTTCCATCTATGCCTATTTTCCTCAATTCCTTATTTTTATTTATGTAATCCTCTATTTTATATATTAATTTATCTTTTAACATATTAACTCCTTTTAAATATAACAAAGCTAACTATTTGTATTGATTTTGATTTTGTGGTATTTACTAAATAAGATGTCATTTATAAATTTGTAGGTATTTTGAGGAAAAATTTCCCACTTTATAGTTCTGTCCTTCATCTTATCCCTAAATTTCATTAAATCCTCTTTAGTATCTATATCACAACATTTACATGTAAATCCAACTGTTATATTATTTCTATTTGCAATATCTATAGTACCCTCAATCACTGACTTTTTTCCCCAGTTTATGCTGCTTGAAAATATTTGTGAATTTCTTTTTTTCATACCTATCAAGTAGTATCCTCCATCCTCTGTCGGCCCCAGACATAGATCCTTATCTTCCAATACAGAAAAGGCTCTGGCTATATTGGATGGCTGTATTTCTGGTATATCAGTTCCTATCAAAGCTACTTTTTTATATCCTTTGTGCAGTACAGTATCTATGGCATTGTCCATTTTATCTCCCAAATCACCCCCAATTTGAGGGAATGTATCAATATACTCTGGAATCATATCCTTCATGTAAGATAAATCTTCTTTTGGAGTATATGTAAGGTATATATCCGTGTCATTGACCAACCTACTGCACACTTTGAAAATATCCATTAAAAATTGGATATGAAGGTTGGCACATTCTTCGCCTGTTAAAATTTCCATCAATCTAGTTTTGGTTTTACCTGGAATAGGTACTCTTGTCATAAGTATGAGTGCATTCATCCATACTCCTCCTATACATTTCATTTAATTTTTCTGATGAAACACCTAGAAAATACAGTATCCTGAGTTTATGCATTAATATATGGGTTTTAATAGGACCACTTTTTTTAAATCTTCTTGCAGAAGTTCCAATGCCATATCTGAGCAGCTTCATTTTTCCTATTTTCCTTAATCTCAATGATATTTCTAAATCTTCCATAATATCTATGTCTGCATATCCTCCTAATTTTTCAAATACATCTTTTCTAATGAACATTCCCTGATCCCCGAAATATATTCCAAGTTTTCCTGCTCTAATATTTGAAGTAGTGGATATGTATCTCATAAATAGTGTATTGCAATCATAAAAATAAAGGGAAAACCCTCCTCCTATAATTTCATCCTCTTCAATAGCTTTTTCTATGTAGTCAATTGAATTAGGATCTACAATTGAATCTGCATGTAAAAACCATAGTATATTCCCTCTAGCATATTTTGCACCTTCATTCATCTGCCTTGCTCTTCCTCTTTCACTAGACAGTACCTTTGCACATTTTCTCACTGTTGACACAGTATTATCTGTACTCTCTCCATCTACAAAAATTATCTCTTTTTTTCCCTTCACTTTCTCCAACATTGTTAAAAATGCTTTTATATTTTTACCCTCATTTAATACAGGAATTATTATTGAAACCATTTTAATCACCAAATCAAAATTGTACTTCTTATTTTAATTATAACTTTTTTGTATACAGAACCCTAATTATTATTGCTATTTAAAATACTTATAGTAAGTTATATTATTATTTCTTATCAAAATTTCTTATCTGCTATTAATACATGCAAAAAACTTTTAGACATTATTTTATTTTAGTAATTTTTTCCATAGCACTTTATACCAATATATACAGACACATTTTTCTTTTTTCCACATTTTCTCCACAGAATAATCCACACCTTATCTACAGAAATTATGTTTATTTTTGTAATATACTGTATTTTATTGGCTAATAAAAGATATGTTTATTTTATTATTATCTGGTAAAATATAAGAGGAGTAAAGTTACCTTATGGGGGAATAGCGATGAAAAATGATTTAGCAAATTTAGATATCGAGATAAATAATCTAAAAGAAACTCTATATCTGCTGATGAGAAACAGTAATCTTACAGACGAAACAGTAGTTAAATGCAGTGAAAAACTGGACAAGTTAATTTTAGAATACCAGAGGAAAAACACTTTTGGTTAGATATTTTTAATTTTATAAACTACATATTCATTTCATTTAAATTTTAAAAGCTCTATTCCTTGGACTTGATTTTAAAAATCTATATAACTTTTTACTATAATAAAAATAGGGGGCTGAGCCCCTACTTCTAAAACTAAAGTTAGAAATTCATATATAAACTCGTCTATTTTTTAAATTTTTCTCATAAGGTTGGTTTATTTATAAAAACTTTCAATAATCTTTGATATTTTGCCTGAGTAAAATATGTACTCCATGTGAAGGGCTCTAGTGAGAGCTACGTATAATATCTTCTTATCCAATTCATTTTCGGTATAATTTTCCTCATTGCAATTGTAAATTATAGTGCAGTCAAATTCCAACCCTTTTGTCATATAGGAGGGAATTATCATTTTATCTTCTTTCAATACATTATCATTTTCTTTGACTAAATTCCAATTGTAAGCACTGTACTTTTTTAAATAATCTCTAATTTTTTTACATTGGACAGAAGTTTTTCCTATAATGGCTATAGTTCTTTTATTACTGTCATGAACTTTTTTCACTATTTTATCTAAACTTTTACTGAAATCTCTATTGTTTATAAATTTAAGTATTTTAGGAGAATCCCCATGTCTTAAAACAGGTACTGCCGGTATTAGATTACTTTTTTGAAGCTCAAGTATCTTATTGGCAAATTCTATTATTTCTACTGTAGAACGGTAGCTTTGAGTCAGCTGAAAATATCTTGTGTTGACTCCAAAAATATCCTGTATAATATCATTCCAGTCAGATATACTTCTATAATCATATATACCTTGGGCAAGATCACCCACTATAGTCATAGAACTGCCTGTACTTATTTCCTTTAAGACAGTCATTTCAAAACTGCTGTAATCTTGAGCCTCATCCACAACCAGGTATTTAAATCTGAACTTTTCGGGTATTCCATCTATTTTGAATTTCAAATAGCAAAGAGCTGCTAAATCATCACTATCAATTACGTTATTCTGTTTATTTGCCTGTATTTCATTTACCAGGTCGTTCCAGCGATTCCTGGAAACTTTTTTACTTATGATCTTTTCAAATACATCCTTGTCCGTTAGAAATTTTTCATAGAGCTTAGATGTATCGACTTCAGTCCACCTATTGAAATAATCCTCAAAATTTTTCTCCGATTGAATTATTATATATTCTTTCTTTTCATCTCTTTCATCGTAGATAAATCTAATTTTATTTCTCCTACCTGCGCTGTCTTTCATAGTTTTTTTTAATCTGGCAATTTTATAATCATATAGAAAATCTATTTTATCCATTATTTTATGTATTTTATCATCTATCTTCAACTCGAAATATTTTTTTATCTTATATTTTTTTTGATTTTCAGGCAAATATTTCATATCCTTCGTGTATAGCCTGTATATTTCCCTACTGTCAAATAAAATATAATCATCTACTTTTATATCACTTATATCTAAATCCTTTTCCCCAATATATTTTATGTAATCGTCAATTAATTTCCTGTATAAAATACTCCCCCTTATACGGCTGTTGTAGATCATGTTTTTTTTAGAAAAACATTGTTTATTTTCAAGTATATCTGCCAATTTCTTATCTTTGGTGTATATTTTACATTTAATGTGCAGTATTTTACTGCACAGTTCTTCAAAAGTCATTTGCTTTACATTGTCTACTCCCAGATCCGGAAGTACATCTGATATATAACTTAAAAAAAGCTTATTGGGAGCTATAACCAAAACGTCTTTTCCACCTAGTTTATCTTTATATCTGTAGAGTAAATATGCCAGCCTATGAAGGGCCACTGTAGTTTTGCCGGAGCCTGCAGTTCCCTGAAATATAAGAGTGGTATTTTTTTCTGCTCTTATTATATCGTTCTGCTCTTTCTGAATAGTTGCCACCACATCTTTGAGCCTGTTATTCACACTTTGATTTAAATTTACTTTTAGAAATTCATCTACCAGTGGATTGCCCTCTTCATTGTCAGATTTAAGTAATATCTCGTTTACTCCATCATCAAAGGCATCTTTTAAATTACCATTTTCAATCAAAAATTTCCTCTTTAAACTGAGTTTTCCACTTATCACTCCAACAGGAGACTTGTAAAATGTATCTCCTTCTACACCACTGTAATATAAATCCGCCAGGGGAGCCCTCCAATCAATTACTTTTTCATCTCCATTTTCTACATCTCCAAGCCCAAATTTGCCTATATAGAAAGTCTCTTTTTCGCTCTTGTATTCTCTAAAATCAATTCTTCCAAAATAAGGTTTTTCTTTGCTTTCTTCGTATTTTTCAAGACTTTTATGGGTGATATTATAAAGTTTTTCCTTTGTATCCAGTTCTTCATTATACTTTCCCCTAGACTGCTTCCTCAAGTCCTCTATGCTCATCTTTAATTTTTTGTCATTTTGCTGTATATTTTTTATTTCTGATTCCAACCATTTTAAAGTGTCCTTCAAATGTTCCTTTTCAATTTCCATTTCACTAGAATCTATAGACATAGTATCCCTTCTCCCACTCCTGTACTTACTGTATAAGATATTATATAAATTTTATATTTAACATTATAACATGTCAGAACCACAAGAAGGAAATATTACAAATCTCTTTTTACTAAGTTAGGACATTTTCTTATATTTGCGCAAAAGAATAAACTGTTGAATAATCAAACATTCAGCAGTTCATTCTTACTCTAATTATATTCTCATTGTTTGAGTCTAAATCCTTTTGAGACTAAAGCTTCTCGAAAGTGCTCCCAGAATGCCAAGAGAAATAGCTCCATCTATCATATGATGAATAAGTGTACCAACTCCTACTACTATGAGTACCTTGTACATAGTAAACCCGAAAGGTATTACTGCTATGGCCTCAAGTACTCCGTGAATAGGCGCTGTAAGTACTATGATCTTTTTAAAAGATATTCCTTTTTTAAGCATAAATGCACCTGCCAATCCAACAAATATATGACTGGCTGCCCTTGCTGCTATTACAAGAGGCGAAGTAACTAAAAATCCTATTACAGATCCTATCCCCACCATTACTGCTGCAAAAGGTCCTAAAAACATCGACATAAACATAGGTACATGAGCAGCCAAAGTAGCGCTAAAAGGCCCAAATTGTATTTTTAAAATTCCAAAAGCTGTTGGTATTACAATTGCCAGAGCTGTTAGAAGCCCTGAATAAGTAAGTTTTTTTATATTATTCATTTTTCTCCTCCAAATTAGTGTATATACTCTTATATATACACTAATAATATAATAGTTAACTCAAAATGTAAAGCTATTAAATCTAAATTGATCCTTTTATGAAATAAATGTATAATTTATTTATTGGCGATTAGATTAATAGGGAGGTAATATATTTGGCAATAAGAAAGATATTGCAATTTGGAGATAAATTGCTGAATAGAGTTAGCAGACCAGTGAAAGAAATAGACGATGAAATTCTGAAAATTATAGAAGATCTTAAGGATACTTTAAATAACAGTCCTGACGGTGTTGGCCTCGCTGCTCCTCAAATAGGAATACTCAGGAAAATTGTAGTTATAGACTTAAAAAAAGAAGATTCTAAGCCTATAATTTTAATAAATCCTAAAATAATCAAAAAAACAGGCAGACAGGAAAGTGTAGAAGGATGCCTGAGTTATCCAGGATATGAAGGAGTTGTGATAAGGCCAAAAAAAATCTTAGTGACAAGTCAGGATATAGAGGGCAATGAATTGACTTACAAAGTTGATGGAATTGTATCCAATGTATTTTGCCATGAAATAGATCATTTGTTCGGCATTTTGTATACAGACAGGGCAAAAAAAGTATATAAGGTAAAAGATTCAGATTAATATAATTGGGCAAAAAAATGAAGCTGTCCTATTTTAATACCTTAGGGCAGCTCAATTCATATCCAGTCTAAAAATAATTAAAGATATCTTACAGATATTCCCTTCGAACCAAATAGATTTCCAATTAAAGGCAGCTTAGCTTTTTCATATATGAGTACTTCTTCCTCCATTTCAAGTCCTCTTTCTACATATACATTTATACCCTTATAGTTGTACCTATTAAATATTTTATTGCTTCCTTTAAAATCACTTGAAAATTCTACAGTTATCTCCCGTACTTCCATAGCACAGCATCCTCCGGATGTAGAAACAGTTTTAACTACAAAATCTCCGCCTTTTTCTCTTGCATATTCAAGGGCTCTGTCATCAATAGTCAAGTTCATAATATCAACTCCTTCATTATTTAAATATGGCCGAAAAAATATAATTCCCTTTCTCCGTCAAATACCACATATCCATCTTCTTTTTCTATAAGGGAGCTTTTCAAGAGCTTTTCTATATTTATAGAAAATTTTTCAAGATAATAATTCTTCGATACCGCTATATCCTTATCCTGTATTTTTTGCTTTATAAGTTTTTCTCCATATTTATCCCTATATCTCAATAAAAAATCTGGAAGCCATCGTTTTTTATTGAACTTAAGATAATCATATTTTATTATCTCATTTAATTCAACATTTTTTTCCTTTAAATACTGTTCTTCAAATTCGACAAACACCTTATAATATTCTGCCGATGATATATTTCTAGTTAAATATCCACTATTATAAAAAAACATTCCCAATTCATAATAAAAGTCAAAGGCGGTTTTAAACTTAGTTGTAAAATAATTTAGTATATGTGTAAACTTTCCAGAGTTATAGTACTTATCTACCATCTTCTCTATCCTTTTTAATACAACTAGTTCTTCATAACTTATGTTGTCTGTTTTTAAAACCTCATATGGGGCATAAGGAGAATATACAATTCCCAAATTTTTTGCATCTTTCCTCAGGTCAGATCCCTTTAAAAGTTTTAAAAATCCAAGCTGAATTTCTTCTGGCTTCACAGAATACACATCATTGAATGATTTTTTAAAGGAACTAAAATCCTCTCCCGGAAGTCCTGCTATTAAATCAAGATGCTGTTTTACATTGTGGTTTTTTTCTACTTTTTTCACTTTTCTCTTTATTTCTTGAAACTCAACATGTCTGTTTATATTATTTAGAACCCTGTCATTTGTAGTTTGAACTCCAACTTCAAGTTGAATTCTTCCTGCAGGGGCCCTTTGAAGTAATTCTATTTCATCTTCTGTAAGGATATCTGCCGAGATCTCAAAATGAAAGGTAATATTTGTATCTGTATCTATTATAAATTTCCAGAGTTTCATAGTAAATTCATGGTTGCAGTTAAAAGTCCTGTCTACAAATTTTATAAGTTTTATATTTTTTCTCATTAAAAATTGAAGTTCCGCTTTCACTCTTTCAATATTTAGAAATCTGACACCTGCAGTGGTTGAAGATAAGCAGTATTTACAGTTAAAAGGACATCCTCTGCTGGATTCGTAATATATTATCTTATTTTGAAAATCCTCTTTCACTTTATAGGGAAATACTATTCTGTTCATATCCATTAATCTTCTATATTCATTTAAAATTATTTTGTTATTCCATTTAAAACAAAGTCCATTTATATTCTTAAGCTTTAAAAAATCTGTTTCACTATTTTCTCTACCTGAATTCCTGAAATTTTCTATCTGAAGTTTTACAAATTCGCAGTAAGTTTCTTCTCCCTCTCCTATGATTACGTATTCTCCCGCAGCATCTTTTAAAAATTTACAGCTGTCATAGGAGACCTCCGGACCTCCATATAGAATCTGGATTTTAGGATCAACAAGCTTAATCAGTACAGCCAGAGATTTGATATACTCTATATTCCATATGTAACAGGAAAAAGCTACTATGTTAGGTTTCTCACTTATGATCTCCTCTAAAACTCTATCCAGTATATCATTTATTGTGAACTCCCTTATAACACAATCATAATCAAGTTTCTCGGTATAAGCTCTTAAATATCTTATTGCCAAATTACTGTGAATATATTTTGAGTTCAATGCAGTCAGTAATATCTTCATATGAGTTTCCTATTTACCTCCAAATCACCATAGTTTTCTAATAGGCATCACAAATTACAATTTAGAATTTCGTTTGAAACTAGACAATATTTTTTTCTTGGCCTTTATATAGTAAATTCCATCTGAATTTCTAAAATCTAAAACCTTAAAATAATCTTCCAGCAGCTTTAAAGTATTTTCTTTAGAACTATTTTTTAAAATATTAAAATCCCTTATTTTTATTTTCTTAAGTTTTCCTCCAGGTACTGCTATTTTTATATCTCCACAAAAAATTTTATTATATCCCTTGTCTATATCCCATATATGCAAAAATCCATTTTTATTCAAATATCTATGTATATTCATTATAAAATTTTTCTTTTTAAAATTAAAACAGAGTTTATCAAAAGAAAATAACAGTATACAATTATCATAGTAGTCCTCCATTATATTTTTCCGTTCATCTTTTCCACTTATATATTCGACATTTATGTTATCGTTAAATTGCTTATATACATTATATACTATGCCCTGATTGTCAAGACCTACATCCAGTAAGTTTCCCTTAAATATTTCATTTTCCATATTTATAAATATATTTCTATTCAATCGAATCACTATCCTTTATGAACATATAGTAAAAAATATAATAAAATACATAATATGCTATATACCTATTATATATGTTCTGTAAAAGGAAAAAAAATCCTCCAAGCTATGGAAGAATTTTTAAATTTTTTATTTCATTGAAATATTTAAGCATAAAGCCTGCTGTAGTCCTCTCAGCTTCTTTTATAATAATCATGGATATCCTACCGTATCTTTCCTCTCTGGACTCTATATTTCTGTTTTTTATATAGGTGCTGTTTGCCATTATGGCATTGTTCTTTATAAAATCATCTACTTTATCATACATTATGGGTTCCTCTTCTGTAGTAAAAGAATAATCTGTCATAAGCTTTCCTATTATCCAGAGTTCAAATTTTCTATGACTGTTTAAAAGCTTATTGTTTACATGATGTGGGACTGTAACATCCTGAACAAGATGGCAGGATGCTCCAAAATAAAATAAAGCCCTTTGAATTTCTCTATCTTTCAGAAATTGTAATGATCTATTGTAATATTTCTTACATTCTGTCAGTGCATCTGAAAACCCGTATAGTCCTCTGCCTCTAGTTATATGATAAAAATGATTTGAACTCTTAAAATCTTGATCTGCCCAGGTAACTCCTATATTCAAAGCCTTTACGTATTTTTTAAAAAACTTATATTCTTCCGTATATCCATTGATCTTTAATATTTCTATAGCCTGTATAATTATAAACTTATGAACAGTACAATTTGTCTTCATGATCTTTTTCTTAAGTGGGTTTACTGCAAGGAATATACCTTTAACAGCATTTCCATAAGTTTTTTCAATTCCACGCTTCATCCAATAATAATCTCCTCTTTAAATATACTAATGCACTTTCAAGAATTTTGATTCTTTAAAATCAATATAATTCCAAGTATCACCGTTAAAAGTAAATATAGGTAAATGCTTTTATTTACTTCCGGCTTTACATTAATTTTGCCTCTTTTTATACTATATAAATATCCACTCTCTCCGTCAAGTGTTAACAATGACTTATCGTATATCTTTATACTGGAAATTTTAGAAATATCCTTAAATTTAACTTCTGCTAAAGGGGAACCTGCTCCTCGAAAACTATAGATCATATTATCTGAATTATCATAAAAAAATATACAATCTCTCGATTTTAAATCTCCATTTGCATCTACAGCTAAAGTTCCTATAGTACCTACACTTTTATGCTGATATAATGGAGCCGGAGGATTTGTGCTTGGGTGGTTGTCAAGTATGAACTGCAGTGGTGAACCTTTGACACTCTTGAATTTTGGAGAAGTAACTGGATCACCGCCGCTGTAATCCGGCCATCCATACCATATACTTTTCTCTATATCATATATATAATCCGTATCTCCTATAACAGGCCTGCTCCCTCTATTTTCCATACCTCCAACACTGCATATAAGTTTATTATTACTTGTAAAATCCATACCGCCTATATTTCTTATCCCCCAGGCAAAAGTTTCACTGCTGTCGTTTTTTATATTATATACTATTACGGAGGCATTTCCTGGAAAATGCTGTGGCACTATCTGCCCCTTTAAGCTGTTTGTATTATAACTTTGAAATGCCCCTCTCTTGTACTTTCCGAAATTAATTCCCCTCAAGGTTATATCCTCTGGTGTCACATCATGGGCATAGAAATTCTTCTTAACCCATTTGTTGTCATCCCCCACTACAGCTGAATTAGTTGCAGCCCCTATGGATATATATATATATTCTCCTCTTACTTTTAATAGGCTGTCTTTATAATCTCCATAATTAGGGAGATTGTCTAAAAGAACTGTATTTTTATTTTGTTTCATGTTATAGCAATATATTTTATCTTTTGAAGAATAATATAGGTTATTTTTAAAATAGTCTATACTGTGAATATCCAGCTCAGGATCTTTGAATATATCATAACTCTTTCCATTTTCTTTTATAATCTGTATTTTATTTTTATATGCTATGTAATAATTATTCTTTTCATCCACTGTGAAATCAACTGAGTTCTTTAGCCCACTATATTTCAAACTACAACTTAGAGCGTTGTCTTTCAACTCCACCTGAATTTTGGGATGTGTTTTATCAAAATAAAATTGAATTGCAAAAACTGATGCAGATATAAGCACAAGCATTGATAAAACTTTCAATAATTTTTTCATAAATATAATACTCTCCTCAAATATAGATCCTAAAATATTATATTAAAAAAATTTTCTGCATATGAATGTTTATTTAGAAAGAATACTACAATAATTTGTATGTTATAATTTCGGAAAATTTCACCATGTTACCACCTCTAAAAAATAATTCTAAGCCTCAATAAAAAAATTATTAAAGCTTAGAATTATTCAAATTAAATTAATTTTTAATTTACAGAATTGAGAGCTCTGTTTTGGACAGCCAGCGCGGCTTCTTTGAAAGCTTCACCTATAGTCGGGTGGGCGTGCACAGTAGTAATTATTTCGTCTACAGTAGCTTCAAGCCTCAGTGCAAGTGCAGCTTCCCCTATGAGATCCGTGGCCCTGGGTGCCATGATGTGAACGCCAAGGATTTCTTCCGTCTTTTTGTCCGCCAGTATTTTTATTATACCGTCTGTTTCCTTTGATATCATGGCCTTTCCGTTGGCACCCATGGGGAAAATACCTACTTTGTAGTCAATTCCTTTTTCTTCGGCCTGTTCTTCAGTATACCCTACGGCAGCTATCTCAGGTTTTGTATATACACAGGAGGGCACGGTCTTGTAATCCATCTTTGCATTCTGACCCGATATATTTTCTGCAGCCACCACACCCTGTTCGGAAGCAACATGGGCGAGCATTATTTTCCCTGTACAGTCCCCTATGGCATATATATTTTCTATATTAGTTCTCATATGATCATCCACACATACATTTCCCTTTTCCACCTTTACTCCAATTTTATCTAAATCAAGCCCCTCTGTATTTGCACGCCTTCCTATGGCTACCAATACTTTCTCGGCCTCCACGCTTGAAACGCCATCTCCTTTAGTAAAATCAACCTTCAGTCCATTTTCTACCTTTTCTATTTTAGTTACCTTGCATCCGGTATTCAGTGTAACTCCTCTTTTTGACAGCTTATCAGCAATTAGATTTGAAATCTGCCTGTCTATAGGCGGTAAAATAAACGGCAGCATTTCCAGAATGGTCACTTTCTTTCCAAGTAAGCTGAACAGGCTTGCAAATTCTATGCCTATTACTCCGCCGCCTATAATCACTATTGTCTCCGGAAGAGATTCAAAATCCAGTGCACCGGTGCTGTCCACTACACCTTCAAGGCCTATTCCGGGTATAAGAGGTGCAAAGGGAAGAGAACCTGTGGAAATTATGACATCGTCAAAACTTATTTTTTCAGCTTCTCCATTTTCTCTGGTTACTACAATGGAATTTTTAGTTTCCATTTTGGCAAACCCCTTGATCACATTTACCTTGTTATATGAAAGCAGTCCTTTTACTCCTGATACAAGTTTCTTTATTATTCTCTTTCTTCTC
>NZ_JAJJPB010000013.1:0-102616 GCF_020908015.1 Clostridium aromativorans | reverse complement strand
GAATGATTATTTGTATCTAAATCCATTTATTTTACCTCATTTATATATTTACCACTGATTTTAGAATACATCATATATAATAATTCGTCAAGTAGCTATTATTTTAGGCATCGAACCTAAAATAACAAGGACTATTCATCTCCCACTTATAGAAGATAGGAGAATTACGCCCTTTTTGTTAAATGAATCTATAACAAATTTAGGTAAAACATATAATATTTCGGAACCAATAAACGTAAAAATAGTAATAAAAGTAATAGAAACTAAAACTGAGCTAGCTATTCCTATTGTTGACATAACATCTCCCCTTTGAGTTCCTGATTCCACGCCTGATACCTCTTGAGCCATTGTAACCGCAGGAAGCCTAATATCTGCAACACTACCTGATAACCAGGCAATGTATGTTCCACTCGTTCCTAGAATACTATAGTATGCAATTGGCTGTACAATCCAAGATATACCAAATGTTCCTGCAGCCAGTCCCCATATCTTTAAAATATCCTTTCCTGAAGGTATTACTCCATAAGCTATCCATAAATATAACGCAGGAATAAAGTTAGCTATTATTGCAAAACATAAACTAATTATACCTATCTTTATTAATTTTCCATTAAAATCAGTTTCTTGATCAATCTTACTCATTATAATTTCCTCCTCTAGATAAAACATAAAAGCCTAATATATAGCATGTGTAACTAACATTCCTACTAACATAGCGATACCCAAAGACAACTCCTTAAGCCTCTGATGTCTTTTAAATAATTTCAACATAATTAACATAGTAATACCTGAAATAAAAGCAGCCACTAGGAAATCTACTTTGAAACCTGTATTAGTAACTAACTGACTTGATAGTAAAAATGCAAATAAACCTATAGATGCTCCAAACATTAAAAGTTTTATCCATTTTGGATCATATTTTGAATATAAAATTTTAACACCTTTACTCATTCTATGTGTAAGAAATAAAGCAACCAACAACCATCCTAAATCATTTAACGCCATGCCCCAAACAGAATAAGAAAATGCTTTCATCCCAAACCCTACAGATGATGGAGATACACCAAGTAATCCAGACGCCAATGTGACCATTGATAATTCTGTACGAGCTGCTCCAACATCACTTAATCTCATCCAAGTAGTAGGGGCTCCAATAACTGTAATTAAAGATATCAGAATAATGGCAGGAGAGAGAGATGGTCCAATTGAAGTGATAATTGCTGAACGAATACCACTTACATATTTATCCTTTGGAATTTTTATTCTCTTTGCTTCCTTTAAAGCTGCTTTTAAAAATATTACACTTTGAACAGCAACTGCAATAACAGTAAAGCACGATGCTATCCACAAACCTGGGCTATCCATTATATATTTTAAATTCATAAATGCTCCTCCTATATCAATTATCAATTAAAATTTTCAAAACATTTTATCCTATTTTAATTACATATATAGAAAGTGGAGTTATATCTATATAATTATAAATTTAAAATTATAACTCCAACTTTCTCATTTAGCTCTTATTATGCATTAGTTATTTATTTTAAAAAGCAACTATGCTACAAGCAAGAAGTTTTGCACGCTCATTAAGGCTATAAACTTGAATATATTCTCTTTCTCCATGATTTAATTCGCCGCGAGCCCCCATAGCACAAACTGATGGGACTCCCGCCATAGTAGTCCAACAAGCATCAGAGCCTCCTCCTACAAAGATCGGTTTTATCTCTGGTTCTATTCCAAGCTTACGTCCTTGTTCTTGAACTACTTTAAAAAGCTTCATTCCTTCTTCTGTTTGTTCCATAGGCATAAATGAAACTTTTTCGTGAGAAATAGTTGTATGAGTTCCTGGTACATATGTCTTTTTTACAACCTTTCTTAAATCATCAAGAGCTTTTTCTCCTTGTTCACAGGTTTTAAATCTTATATCAATCTTAGCATGTGCCTCCCCAGCAACAGCATTAGCTACCGTACCACCTTCAATAACACCTACATTATATGTTATGCCTGATTCATAATCTGTTAGATTATGTAAAGCTATAATTTTATGAGCTAACTCTAAAACTGCAGAAGCTCCTTTTTGAGGATCCTTACCAGCATGTACATCTATTCCCTTTACTGTCATGTCAGGATACATTACACCTTTTCTAGCTACAACTACAGCTCCATCGTCTGAACCAGTTTCCATATTGAATACAGCATCTTTCCCCTCTGCCTCTTTGGTAAATAATTCTGGTGTATCTAATACTGGATGACCTGATTCTTCATCACCACAAAAAAGTACAGTAATATTTTTTTCATTCCAATTTAAGTCGTGAAGCGCCTTAAGAGCTGAAAGTGCTATAACTACACCGCCTTTCATATCTAAAACGCCAGGACCATAAGCCTTGTCTTCTTTAATAGTAAAAGGTCTTTTTGCTGCTGTTCCTTTTGAAAAGACAGTATCTATATGACCTATCACCATAACATTTTTCTTTCCAGTACCTTCTTTGTGAGCTAAAACATGAGTACATATTCCTGGATGTTCTAAATATTCAACTTTAAATCCAATACTATTTAATATATCTCCTACAGCATGTGCAACCTTGTCTATCCCTTCCGGATTATCACGACCTGAATCAATATTAACCAATTTTTCTAGTAATAAAGCCATATCATTATTGTATTCGTCAACCTTTTTACTAATTTTCTCTATCATCTTTGCTCCTCTCCTTGTCTTCAGCTATTATGAATATTTTAATATTTTATTTAACTTTTTTGCTGTAAACAGCTTTTTTCACTGTAAACTTATCCATATAATAAATATCTGGATCAAAGCCAATACCACTTCCTTTGGGAACATCAATAAATGTGCCATCAAGCTTAATCATCGGATTAATGATATCATGTGCATAATAACGCTCTGATGCTGCAATATCATTCGGTAAAGTATATCCCCATAGTGTTGCTGCCGCAATATTATGAGCTCTAGCTATTCCAGAATCCAACATTCCACCACACCAAATGCCAATGCCATTATCATAACCTAACTTTTGAATCTTTTTAGCTTCAGTTAGTCCTCCAACTCTAGCCACTTTAATATTAATGATTCCGCAGCTTTTAAGCTTAATAGCCTTTCTAGCATCTTCCAGTGTTACAATACTCTCATCCAAACAAATCTTTGTTTTTATTTGGGACTGTAATTCAGCATGATCGACTATATCATCATGAGCTAAAGGTTGTTCAATCATTATCAATCCAAGTTCATCCAATTTTTTAAATGTATCAACATCATCTAATGTATACGCTGAGTTAGCATCAGCCATTAACATTATATCTCCAAATTTCTTTCTAACAGCTGTCATATACTCTACATCTTTTCCAGGTTTGATTTTGATTTTAACCCTGTGATAGCCATCTTCAATATATCCTTTAACTGCATCTAATAAGCTTTGAACATCTTTTTGAATTCCAATACTAACCCCTGTTTCGACCTTGTCCTTAGTACCTCCTAAAGCTTTAGCTAATGGCAATTTATTTTCTTTTGCATATAAATCCCAAAGTGCACAGTTAATTGATGATTTTGCCATTTCATTACAACGGTATCTTGAAAACAATTTAGATGTTTCATCTGGATGTTCCATTTTAACTGCTAACGTTTGCGGAATTAATGAATTTTCTAATAGTGCCCAAGCACCATCAATAAATTCTTCATTGTAATATGGTTTTGTAAAAGTTGAACACTCGCCATATCCAACATTGCCATCCTCATCATGGATTTCCACAATTAAGCAATTTTTAAATTTCATTGAATCAAAGCTTGTTTCAAATGCTTTTTTAAATGGCATTTGAACTTGTCTCATTACTATTTTGTTAATTTTCATAATACCCTTACTCCTTTTTAAAAATTATATTGTTTCTATCTCAAATTTCTCAGCATTTTTAGATTTTTTTCTAATTTCATTACTGTTTAACGTAAGTGAAACAACAAATGCAACCCCTACTGAAAACACTAAAAATAGAAAAGCTGCATTATAGGATCCATTAAACATATCAACCAAGAAACCCATTGCAAGCGGAGAAATAAAACCCGCCATTTGGCTTCCAAAATTCAGCAATCCAATTGATGAACCATAATTATCTTGTGTTATTATTTTGCTAAACAATGCGTACGTAGATGCAAATGTAATTGACTTGAAGAAATAGGTAATTACTTCAAAAATAATAACCGAAGCAAGCGATTCGGCATTATACATTTCGAAAACAAAAATCATAGTTAATAAACTTGAAAGAGCAATAATAAGTTTTTCTTTATTCTTGAAAAACCTGTCCATAATCCAACCACTGCTAAAAGCGCCTATACCTGCACCAATAAATGGAAGTGGTACCAAGTAAGAGATACTCTTTATGTTAATGTCACGCACTTTTAATAAATAAGTTGGCATCCATGAATCCAAACCTTTATTTACCATACTAATTCCAAGTGCAATAATAATAAATTGCCATACCATTTTACTTGTGAGTATACCCTTCCAATCAACTTTCTTATTTATCTTTTTATCATCACTTATAACCTTGCTTTTTCTAATTGGACGAACTGTAAGATAATAAATAGCTACAAACGCAATGCCTAAAATTCCAATTATGTGGAAAGTCGCTCTCCAACCCAAGGCAATAATAAGCGGCGCCACAATTATAGGAGCTATTGCACTGCCCACATAGTTGGAAGATAACATACTGGACGTTGCCTTTGAACGATCCCTATAATCAAAAACTTCAGATGTTTCCGACAAACTTGCAGCTGTATAAGGCCCTTCACCTATTCCAAACATAAAACGAATTATAAGTAACGATGTGAATGACCAAGAAAACCCAGTAAACATAGTGAATACTGACCACATTAGGATAGAAATGATAATTACCACTTTAGAACCAAATTTATCTGACAGCCACCCCCCTGGGACTTGTATAAAGGCGTAGCTTATATAAAAAGCACTTAAAACCAGCCCTGATTGTGATGCATTTAATCCAAAATCTTTACCTATAGATGTAAGTGCAATATTCATTGCTGCTCTATCGACATACAGTATACAATAGGCTATATAAAGCAATGCAAATATTAAATATTTCGAATTCTTTTTTGTCATTCTAATTAAATTTCCCCCTCATTTATATCAAATCAGCTATTTACAAAGCCATAGAACTATTAAAGTTCAGTGTTTTCCAATTTATATTAAAAATCTTTTCCGAATTCTTTTATCAAATAATAACTTGACTTAATACCATTAATGAATACACATTTATTCATATTTTCATTAGGTGCGTGATTATTTTGATCTGAATTTGCATAAGGTATAGTTAACGTTGGTTTCTTTAAAATATCCGTCCATACATAATTGGGCACTGTTCCAGCCATAACTGGCTCCACAATGGCTTTTTTATCTGAAGCAGCTTCCAGCGCTTTAATAGCTGTTTGAATATAAGGTGAATTTGAATCAGTCATAGTTGGTGGATATGATACAAATTCTCGTATAGTTGCAAATGGTGAAAATTCTTGTACTACTTTCTTAATATTAGACATGATTTCAACAGGATTCTGCTTTCTAACTAAACGTATGTCAAATTTTGCAACAGCCTCACTAGGTATAATATTTTTAGCCCCTTCTCCAGAGTATCCTGAATAAATTCCAGAAATATTAAAGGTTGGATTAAACATAAGTAAATCATAATATTGCCGTTTATTAAATTTAATTCTGGAAACACCAAATCTCTTTTCCACACTCGACTTGCCATAGGGTATTGCATCTATCCATTTTTTCTGCAGCTCAGTTGGCTTAATAACACCATCATAAAAATGTGGAATAGTAATACAGTCCTTATCAAATGAATATAATTTATTGATAATCTTGTTCAGCAATATAACTGGATTTTTAATAATATTTCCAGCATTTCCAGAATGGTTATCAAAATCAGATACCTTTACTTTAATTTCAAAACAAATTAGTCCTCTATTTCCCAGTCTCAAAACGGGTCGTCCAGATTCATGTATAGATCCATCAACAACCACAACAAGATCTGTATCTAAGAGAGTATCTCCATATTCTTTTACAACATTAGGCAAATGTACACTTCCCTGTTCTTCTTCACCTTCAACAAGAAATTTTATATTAAAAGGAAATTTTTTATGTAACTTTAAATAGCTATACATACCTAAAATTTGTGCAATTAACTGTCCCTTATTATCCCCAATACCACGGGCATAAAACTTGCTGTCTTTTTCTGTAAGTTTAAATGGATCTGAATTCCACTTATCTACTGGTTCTGGAGACATTACATCATAATGCCCATAGAATAGTACAGTAAATGAACTTTCTCCCGGCATACTTGCATATATTGCTGGATTTCCATTTGTCTTTAATATTTTAGTTTCAGTGTTCAACAAATTCATAAAAAGTGATTGAACATAGTCTACGGTATCTTGTATACCTTCACCGGTTGAACTCACCCCTTTCTTAGTAATCAATTCTTCAAGACTTCTTCGAAAAAAGTCAAAATTGTTTGAAACAAATTCATCAATATTTGCCAAGTTTAAAATCCCCCTTTTCATTAGGCGTTAACCGCTGTCAAAACTTTCAGTCCGTTATAAATTTAAAATTAAATAGCAAAACAATTTAACTACTTTTAATTTTAGTGCAAATATAATGTCTCTAAAACGTCTTAAATTTGACTTAAACAATAAAAAACATTGCATTATCTCCACGAGATATTAAACCTATTTTTAATACACAGACAATAATTTTACCGTCCTGTTCACATATAAGGCCAAAAAAATGCAGTCATTATAAATATTTATAATGACTGCAAATATCTTAATATTAAAAACTATGAATTCCCAAACTAAAATTTATCCTACCAACTGGCAATTCTTCTTTAAGGAATTGAAATTTTCAACCAACTTATAACCTGTTTCCAAAGCACGTTTATTTAAATCTTCTGTTCCCTTCGGAACCCTGTTTAACACAGCAGCTTCCAGAGATTTTTTTGAAGCAATGTGTAAAATGCCATTAATAGCTCCAATCGAAATTATATTGGCTACCATCAATTTACCTATTACTTTATTGGCAGTTTCCAATATAGGAATTTGCACAACTCTCTCGGCTCTATTAGTACCTGGAACTATCACAGATGAATCTACAAGCAGTATCCCTTCACTATCAAGTGATCCAATATATTTATTACAGGATTTTTGTGTTAAAGTCAAAAGCAAATTCGTTTTCAGAACCTTTGGAAAATCAATTTCCTCATCACTTATTATAACTTCAGCCTTGCTGGAACCTCCTCTGGCTTCTGGTCCATAAGACTGGGATTGAACAGCTTTTTTACCCTCCATTATTGCGGCTTCTGCCAAAATAACTCCGCCCAGGATAAGTCCCTGCCCTCCTGAACCCGTCAACCTCAATTCCAATTTATTGCTCATAATTCATTTCCCCTTTATAAATTACTTATTTTACAAATCTATCTATTATTTTCTGATATTCTTCAGTATACTCAGGTTCTGTAGTGTTTTTAAACTCACCGATTAAAAACTTCCCTTCAAGTTTTTCTGGTGAAAGATTTTTTGCTGCATCAATGCTTACAGCATTATCTCTTTGCCATTTCATCATGTTTACAGCAGAACCCTTTTTATTTTTTCTTCCATAGTATGTAGGGCATATGCTCACACCCTCTATTAATGAAAACCCCTTATTCCGGATACCTTTCTCTATAAGAGAAATCAACTGCTTCGTATGATAAACAGTACCTCTGGCTGCATAAGTTGCTCCTGCACCTACAGCGAGCTGCGGAATATCAAAAGGTTTGTCAACTGTACCATAAGGTGCAGTAGTTCCCTTATCACCCCTCGGTGTAGTTGGTGAATACTGTCCGCCGGTCATTCCATAGATATTGTTGTTAAAAATAACCGTTGTAATGTCAATATTTCTCCTGGCCGCATGAATCAGATGATTCCCTCCAATAGCTGCAGCATCACCGTCTCCTGAAATTACAATAACCTCAAGCTCTGGATTTGCCAGTTTCACTCCCGTGGCAAAAGCCAATGCCCTGCCGTGAGTAGTATGGAGTGTGTTAAAATCCATATATCCTACAGCTCTTGAAGAACAGCCTATTCCAGATACAATACATACTTTATTTTTGTCCAGTTTTAAATTATCTATGGCCTGTATAATAGCTCTCATCAATATCCCATGTCCGCATCCCGGGCACCATATATGCGGTAAATTTTCCATTCTTAAATAATTTTCAACCAGTGTACTAGCCATTTTAAATTACCTCCCTGATTTTAGATAGTATTTCCTGGGGGGTAATAACTTCACCGTTGATCTTTCCTATTTTAAAAATACTCGATTTGTTCTTCACAATTCTCTCGACTTCCAGAGCTAACTGTCCGTGGTTAAGTTCTGCTACAATTATATTCTTAGCCTGTTTACTAAGTTCTTTAACTGCCTTTTCCGGAAAAGGCCAGATAGTTATGGGCCTGAACAATCCAACTTTTAGGCCGCTTTTTCTTGCCTGTTTTACTGCACTTCTGGCGCTTCTTGCTGTCCCTCCATAGGAAATCACTACAGTTTCGGCATCTTTCATATAGAGTTCATCATAGGTTACAATATCATCTATATTGTCTTCAATCTTCTTTAAAAGCCTATTACAGAGAACATCAGCTACTTCAGTGCTGTTAGTTGTGAACCCTGATTCAGTATGAACAAGTCCTGTAACATTAAACCTGAATCCTTCTCCAAAAACTGCCATAGGAGGAACAAGCTCCCCTTCTTTAACATGGTAAGGCAAATAATCCTCATCACCTTTTTGAGGCTTTTTGCGGTTGATAATCTCTAAATTTTCCGGTTCAGGAATTTCGATTCCCTCTCTCATATGGGCCACAATTTCATCCATTAATAATATGACGGGTGTTCTATATTTTTCTGAAAGATTAAAAGCCCTGACTGTTAAATCAAAAGTTTCTTTGACTGAAGAGGGTGTTATCACTATTATTGGATGATCTCCATGAGTGCCCCACCTTGCCTGCATTACATCCCCCTGGGATGGTGACGTTGGGAGCCCCGTGCTAGGGCCGTGCCTCTGTACATCTACAATTACACAGGGTATTTCGGCCATTGCTGCATAGCCTATATTTTCCTGCTTTAGCGAAAACCCAGGCCCGCTTGTAGCTGTCATTGATTTTACTCCTGTAAGTGAAGCACCTACAGCCGCAGCCATCCCTGCTATTTCATCCTCTGTCTGAATAAATTTTCCTCCCACCATAGGTAATCTTTTAGCTGAAAGTTCTGCTATTTCAGTAGAAGGTGTTATCGGATATCCTGAGTAAAACCGCATTCCTGCTGCAATTGCTCCTTCTACACAAGCTTCATTTCCCTGCAGCAGTTTAATATTGTTTCCCATCTTTATTTACCTCCCAAAAAAATTGCATAATCAGGACAGCGCAGTTCGCATAGGCCGCATTTTATACATTTATCCTCATCTGCAATTGAAACCTTCCCATTTTTTAAAATCAGTACACTTTTAGGGCAGAATTCCACGCATATTCCACAGCCCTTGCACCAATTTTTTTCAAGCTTCAGATGCACATCATCTTCTACGCTAATCAATTTAAACATTACCTCTTTTCAAAAACATAAATTCTTATATTGCCCTTATTGGCTAAATTACTTTTTAAAATAAATTTTTTGAATTTTATAAAACCGCATACAATTGCAAGTTTTATTTTATTTCCACCATATGAAAATAGCTTCCACTAAATTATGTTTAGTATATCACACTCTTTTTGAATTTTCAACTTCATTATCAGTATCAATAAGAGCATTTTTACTGAAAAATACAAGTTTAGCGTCAAAATTTACTTATACTGTATTAAACGCGCTGGATGTTCTTTCATTTTTCAAAATTAAAATTGATAAGTTCTATACATTTTAAGTCCACATTAATATTGTATAAATTTTGTTATCATTTCTTGAATTTTTATATACATACATTTATAATTTAACCTATATAATATAGTAATTGTATCTTTAAAATATAGTAATTATATCCTTAAAAATACAATTACCGAAATCAAATAACTTCACAAAGGAGGCTAAAATGAATCTAACAGAATTATCCGTAAAGAGGCCAGCTGCAATAACGATGTTAATACTTTTCCTATTAGGTCTTGGTATATTTGGCTACACCCACATTGGGGCGGATCTTCTGCCATCTATCGATGTGCCTATAATCTCTATATCCACTACATATGCCGGTGCCAGTGCTGAGGACATCAAAAGTGATGTAGTAAAACCCATTGAAAATGCCGTTTCAGGTATAAGCGGCATTGATAAAATTCAATCTACATCCAGAGAAGGAATCGGACAAACTATTATAACCTTTAAAAGCAGCGCAAATATGAACACAGCCTTTTTAGACGTACAAAAGGCCATAGACAATGCCCAATCTCAACTTCCCAAAAATGCGGACAAGCCTGTATTATTTAAAATAGATACAAATTCCATGTCCGTATTGATGCTGTCCATATCAGGGAATGTATCCCAGGATGAACTCTACAATGAGGCAAATAATATAGTTGAATCTCTTCAAAAAGTGCAGGGTGTTGGAAATGTAACTCTACAGGGAATACAAAAAAAACAGCTTATAATAAAGTTGAACAAATCTGCCATG
Source organism: Clostridium aromativorans (assembly GCF_020908015.1). Classification (NCBI taxonomy): domain Bacteria; kingdom Bacillati; phylum Bacillota; class Clostridia; order Eubacteriales; family Clostridiaceae; genus Clostridium; species Clostridium aromativorans. The sequence goes on along the minus strand of NZ_JAJJPB010000013.1, from coordinate 91,915 downwards.
GAATTCAACGGTGTAAATGCAAATACACTGATTTCAAAATTGCAGGCTGACAATATAAATATTCCTGCCGGACAGATAAAACAGGAAAATTTAAATCAATCCGTAAGAGTTATGAGTGAATTTCAAAATATAGATGAAGTCAGGAACTTATTGATACCCACTTCCGCCGGAGGTACAGTTCGTCTTTCTGACATAGCAGATATCAACCTGGAATATCCTGAAGAAAATCAGCATATGAGGATCAACGGTAAAAACACTATAGGAATAAGTGTTCAAAAACAAAGTGATGCAAATGTAGTAGAGGCCGTAGACAATATAAAGGCGGAACTTGAGAAAATTAAAAAGCAGCTGCCAAGTGGCATTAAGCTTGAAACTGCCTATGACAGCACTACATTTATAAAGTCTTCTCTTTCCCAGATAAAACATACTTTACTAGAAGGTATATTTACAACAGCTATAGTACTATTGATATTTTTAAGGAGCTGGAAATCTTCACTCATAGTTCTAGTGGCAATACCAACCTCCCTTGTATCCACTTTCTTCATGATGTACGTTCTTAAATTTACCATGAATATGATGTCTCTAATGGCACTATCTCTCTGCATAGGTATCCTTGTGGACGATTCTATTGTTGTACTGGATAACATACAGCGGCATCTGGCCATGAAAAAGGATCCAAAATCCGCTGCCATAGATGGACGTATGGAAATAGGACTTGCAGCCATTGCAATAACCCTCTGCGATGTAGTTGTATATACTCCTGTGGCGTTTATATCTGGTATGGTAGGTCAATTTTTCAAGGAATTTGGTCTTACTATAGCTGTTGCGTCATTGTTTTCCCTGTTTGTATCCTTCACAATAACTCCTATGCTGGCATCCAGATTCTTTGGCAAAGTAGATGACAGACGCAAGTTATCCTCTGAAAGGCTGGAAAGATTCAAGAAGGGCAGGTTATACAAGATTTTCAATGCAATTTCCTCTTCCATAGATAACGTAACTGTGGTATATAAGAAGGCCCTTATATGGTGTCTGGATCACAGAAAAAGAGTGCTTTTACTCAGCATAGCAGGCCTAGTAGGCAGCATTTTGCTGATACCAGCGGGTGCCATTGGTACTGAACTCATGCCAGTTACGGATCAGAGTATGTTTACCATAAATATGACTTTTGATTCAGGCTCTACCTTAAATCAAATGGATAAAGCTGTTAAACAAGTTGAGGATCGCCTTCATAAAGTTCCCGAAGTATCCATGTATTATTCTTCTATAGGCTCTGATATAAGCAGTATAACAGGAGGAGGCAATACAAACTCCGCAAGCATATATGTAGAACTTAAACCCAAAAGCGAAAGAAAAAAATCTCAATCGGAGGTAGCAAAAGAGGTTAGAAACTGGGGTGCTTCTTCTCTATCCGGAACAGATTTTTCTGTAACTGAATCCGATACGGGAACCGGAAGTTCCAAACCCATATCAATCCAAATATTAGGTAAGGATACTGATACAATAAATGAAATATCCAGCAAAGTTGAAGACATAGTTAAAAACACTCCAGGAATTACAGATGTAAGCAATTCCTCTAAAGTCAGTGAAAGTGAATTGAGGGTGCAAATAGACAAATTGGCTGCTTCCCAGTATGGAATATCCACATCGGACATATCATCAGTACTCAGAATGGCAATTCAGGGTTCCTCCGGCGGTATATACAGAACAAATGGAAATGACTATGATATAACAGTAAAATTTCAGGATGGAGACATAAAAACTCCGTCAGATATAGGATTTATAAATGTACTCAATCAATCAGGTACATCTATACCACTAAATGAAATTGCCACTGTAGTAAAAGCAGATAGTCCACAGTCCATATCAAGAGAGGACAGACAAGACGTAGTTACCATATCTGCAAATATCCAGGGAAAAACTCTTGGAGAGGTAAATAAAATTCTATCTAAAAAATTGAAGTCATTTTCCATGCCGAACGGATACGAGATCAAATTTGGCGGAAATCAGGAGGATATGGCAGACAGCTTTACATCTCTTATAGAAGCATTGATTATTTCATTAGTTTTAATTTATATGATACTTGTTGTGCTCTACGAATCATTCCTCACCCCTTTTATAAGAATGATATCTCTGCCCTGCGCCCTAATTGGAGCCTTTGGTATATTGGCCATCACAGGAAAAACTTTAAATATAATGTCCATGATAGGACTTATAATGTTAGATGGTCTGGCATCTAAAAACGGCACTCTCCTAATTGACTATACAAATACACTCATGAAACGTGGAAAGAATTTAAGAGAAGCTCTAATAGAATCCGGTGAAAGAAGATTAAGACCTATCATAATGACTTCTGCAACTATGATTGTGGGTATGCTTCCTTCCGCTTTTTCCATAGGAGAAGGCAGTGAAATGAAATCAAGTATGTCCGTTATAGTTATTGGAGGTATGATTGCTTCCACTATTTTTACCCCTATAATATTGCCTATAGTTTATACATTGATGGATGATTTAAAGAACCACATATTCAAAAAGAAAAAACATGTAGAAATTGAGGAGGTATAATTATGAAGCCTAATATTTTTAAATCCAAAAAAATTATATGGAAAATAGTATTGCTTGTATTAATAGCTTTAATGGTATTTGCCATAGTTCACAATATAATTAAAAATAAAAAAACAGAATCTCAGAATCAAATTAAAAACGTAAAAGTAATTCAGGCAAAACTCGGTTCCATATCTACGACTGTAGATTATCCTGGAGAATTGGATGTAGATAAGCAAGTTTCTATATCTCCTAAAACACCTGGCAAAATCCAAAATTTAAATGTAAAAGTGGGCAGTTCAGTAAAAAACGGTGACATACTGTTTACCCTTGATTCAAGTTCGCTGCAGGCTCAGCTGGAACAGCAACAGGCAGGTGTAGATTCCGCCAACGCCAATTTAAATAAAACCCAGAGTTCCGGAGTTGAACAGCCTGTAGTACAAGCCCAACAATCTTTAAAAACAGCACAGATAAATTACAATGATGCAAAGACCAACTACGATAGAACCAAAAGTCTGTATTCTGCCGGTGCCGTGGCAAAGCAAGATTTAGACAATGCCAGTACAAAATTAAACACTGCATCTGCTGCATTATCTGCTGCACAGCAGAATTTAAATTTATTAAAACAAAAAGTTGGTCCTGAATCAGTTGCAGTTGCCCAAGCTCAAGTAGATCAAGCAGAAGCCGGTGTTAAATCAATTCAGTCCCAAATTGACGATACTATAATCAAATCCCCTCTTTCTGGAATTGTATCAGCTGTAAATATCCATGAAGGAGAAATTTCTCCCACGGCAGAACCATCCATAACCATACTGGACTTAAGTTCAACTATTGCAAAGGTCAGCTTACCTGACAGCATGCTTTCCAAAATTAAGGTAGGACAATCCATAGATATAACTATTCCCTCTGCCAAAAACAAGAAGGTCTCCGGCACTATAGACAATATATCTTCCAACATAGACAGCAAAACTCAAAAATATCTGGTTAAAATAAAAATAAACAATTCTGATGGCAGTTTAAAACCAGGTATGTTTTCTAAAATATCATTTGCCGATAAAAGGAAGGATAATATACTTGTAGTGCCCAACGAGGCCATAAAAGTTGAAAATGGAGTTTCTTATCTATATACAGTAAAAAATAGCAAAATAAAGAAAGTATCTGTAAATACGGGACTTTCAGATGATAAAAACACTGAAATAGTATCTTCAAAAATAAATCCAGAAGACAACATAGTATTGGGTGGATTGACTTTCCTCAATGATGGTGACAAGGTTAAAGTTTTAAATTAACTTAAAATTATAAACAGATTTAAAAGACATGAACCAGCTAAAATGGTTCATGTCTTTTATTATATTTTCTTAAATTTTAAAATTAATGTCACAAATTAACTCTAAATCATATTATAAATTAAGACTAGAATCCTGTACCTTACATTCAAAAATGGCACCATTAAAAAGGTGATGCCTAAATATCAAGTTCTCTTTAAGTTCAGGTGGAGTGAGTATTTCTCCATCTGAATCTTAAAGTAAATCATTCAAAAGTAAAACATTGCTTACTCCTAACTTTAAAAGAAATTAAAATGTTAGCAATGTGGTTCACCATATAAAATATGGTAATTTCCTATTATTTATGGAAAGGAGTTGAAGTATATTGAGCAGACACCACAGAAGTCATTCTAGAAGACAGCGTTCAAATATCAAAGACATTAACGATGAAAGCTATTATATTGACGATGAAAGATCAATTAAAAATTATGATCCCACAGACATAGATGAAAATCAAGAAGAAAGTAATACTACAAATTCAAATGATGAAAACACCTTAAATAACCTATCTGAAAATACTTCTATTGTTGGAGTTAACAATTCATCTTACAGCAACCATGAAAAACATCATTCTAATAGCCGCACTAGTATAAGATCCATTAGTTTTATAGATAACTTAAAAAAATATATAGGAAAGACAGTAACTGTATATACAACTGGTGGGGATTCCTGCAGATATAATTTTACTGGAACATTATTAGGAGTAAATAATTATTTTATAAGACTTGCAATTAAATCATGCCCATCTCCAGTTTATCAAACAAGAACTAATTTCAATGATAATTTAGATATCTCCAGCGATCCCTATTCTTCAGCTGACAATTGTAATTCAGAATCCAACCCATGCCCCGAAGATACAAACAGTGGTACCATAGCAGATATACCTATTGATAAAATTGCTGCTCTTCTTCGCAGCAATTTTTAAAAAAATGTAAGGGGTCTGACCCCCTTACAAAAAATGTAAGGGGGTCAGACCCCTTACATTAGTGAATGAATAACTCCATCTCTGCATTGATTTGGTGTAATCACATATGGTATGCTTTTGGAATCCCTCATATTGTGAGACCCAAGGAACCCCCCCGGCTCATACGGGAACATGGCAGTATCATACATATTTCCCAGAGCGGATACAATCTTTACAAGGATAACTTTACGCTTGCCCGGCCGCATAACATCGTTGAACTCTTCTCTTGTATAGGGCATATTATCCAGATTCACAAGTGCCTTCCGGATTTCCTGGACAATCCGGTCTGCTGCCCGATGTCCCGCCATAACACCTTCTGCCGTTCTTCCTTCACCCTCTTCAAACAGCACATCAACATGAAAGATATAATCAGTTGACTTTGGCGTGCCAGCACGGTCCAATACAACCTGATTTTTCAGTATTCCTTCTGAAGAACCAATATTGCAGGGCTGAAATCCGCTCTTATCCTCAACACCAGTTATCATGACGGTTATTCCTGAAAGCAAATGCGTAACGCCCTCCCCCAGTTCTCCCCGCACCTTGCAGGCAATGGGAGAGTAGTCCAAATTTGAATTGACAAATATATCATAATTTCCCGGCTCAATAATGCTGACCTTGATATCCTTGATCCTGGGTTCCGATTGAATAAGACTCTTTTCAATTCCCTTTCGTATAGTCAGCACACTATGGTCAATCTCTGTCTTATCACCCAAATGGACTTCATTAATGTGAAATACTTTGCGGGTCAGCCTGCGGAGATTCTGTTCCTGTTCATCCGGTGCCGTATCCAGCGGTTTTCCGGCTTTCCGGAGCTTATTTTTCACCAGTGCAACAGCCTTCATTGCGTCATAATCCGTCAGATTGTTCTCTCCCACAACGCAGGATTCATATCCGGATTCACTTTTATTAAAATCTATGACACAGTCCACGTAGCTGTTGGTGCAGACAAGCCGTCCCTGCTGGGCGATATAGCTGAGTCCAACACTGGGAATTCCCCGTATACCGAGCTGCTCAATTACATTGACAAAATCCACATGATGATTTCCCCATCCATCAATTGCAACAATTGCAGCATCTGCACGCATAACCTGTGCTATATCAGCCACCCGTTTTGCCGTATAAATTTTGTCATCGCAGACTTCGGATACACCATCTACAATAATACCTGTGAATTCAATATCTTTTTCCTTTGAAAGTGCCTCCGTTACCGGACACCGGAAGTGATGCAGTGTTGTCATTTTAATACTTGGCCCCAGCCCCATAATATACCTCCATTCTACATAATTCCTTATTCTGTATCTATAACGAAATTTACACAAGGAGGCTCGCCATAATATGGCAAGCCTCTTTGTAGTATTTTAATAAAACAGATTTATACGTTATGACGGTATTCGTAAGGCAATACTTTTGTCTGATTAAAACTTGGACAATCACGAACCCATTCCAGAGATTCTTTTACGATTGCTGTCTGCATTTCCACATTGTTTGGTTCGCCGGCATTTGATCCTATTGGCACATGAGGAGCTGTAATTCTAGGTGCTCCCTGCTGTCTTGCAATAGGAGGCAGTGCAGCAATTACGCAACAGCTCATGCCTGCTTCTTCGCAGCATCTGGTAACAATTGTTGCTGAACGATGGCAGGTTCCGCATCCACCTGTGCAAAGAACGATATCTACACCCTGTTCCCTTAACTTTCGGGCAATTTCCGGACCTGTCTCATTTCTGAATTTTTCAACATTTCCACCGCCGCCCATGAATGTATAAGTCTCCTTGGGCAGAGAGCCAATAAATCCTTCGTCTACTAGTTCATGAAGACGATCTATTGGAAACATAGCATTAACGTCTTTATTGATATCGGAGTTATCAAATCCGCCATGCGTTACCATCAACTGATCAGACGGCGTATCAAATGGAATTACACGATAAGAGAAATCACCAGATGTATTATATGGTGTCTGGTCTTTTTTATGAATTCCACCTGCTGTAATAAAAGCAACCTTGCACTCATTTAATGGTTTTTTCAATTCTGTAAATACTGGTTTCGGTGTAACCGGTACAAAGATCTCGGATTGCATTCCTTTTTTTGTTGTTAAACTCATTGTTTTTCCTCCTTAAATTGATTTTGCTGGGATATCCCGTTTGCCAATCACTTTCAAACAACTGAAATAAAACTCCACATTCTGTCCCTCTTCCATTGTAACTGGTGTAAATGCCCAACGTCGCGGCACTCCTATGGTTCCCAGATTATTCATTATTGCCACCTCTATGGCAGTATCATTTACCTGTGTTATTTTCCCTCCCAGTAAGCATGGAGTTATCTCATGATCCGTTTTCATATCCGAGCAGTCATAATCATATGGTTCTTCCACCACCTGAATATAGCTGAAATAAAATTCAAGCTCATGACCGATGACCAGAGCTTCATCGCTCATAATCAGACGCTTTGGAACCGTAATAACTCCCAAACGGCCATGAAGATGAACCTTTACCTGATCTTCAGACAACTCTTTCACAAGTCCTCCCATTTTCACGGGATTAATTATATAATCATAATCCATTAATGCAATGTTCCACTTTCAACAAGTTTTGTTTCTGGGAGCCCTAAAATCTTGTTGTTTGCATTAATAACATCATTGTTCCATTTCTTTTCAGCAGGTTTGATTTCCACGCCCTCCATTTTATTCTTCAGCATCTGGATTGCACGTGCAGCTACTTCTGGAGTTACACATGAGCAGCCTGCAATATCATTTTCAAATCCGCCCTTATCCATGTTTTCTTCAACCATTGCTGTAGCATATTTATTACCAACTACCAATTGACCCTGATATGCACAGAAGGATACACCAACTACCGGGATACCTCTCTTTCCTGCCTGGCCAATGTGCTGAATGAAATCAATATGGTTATTTCCAAAACCTTCTGTTGTGATGATGGCTCCATCAAGATCCAGTGATTCAAGCATAGAACCAAGTCTTTCGGATACCCAGAGTTTTTCATCGTTAACCTGTGGTGATCCAACAAAGATAACACCTACCAGATCCAGCTCATCATCTTTTGCCAGACCTTCTACCAGAGGTTCTCTGATGTAATGACGCGTCATTTCTTTTGTTGCAGGTCCAATGCAAGTCAATGCATGTATGGATCCGTCTCTTACCTGATTTGGCGTTAATATAATTGGAACATTACCGCAGTCTACATTCTTCTGTCCACCAAGAACTCCGGAAGGCTCTCTCGGGCAGATAATATTATCATGCATAGCTCCCTGTCCCATAATTTCTTTTACTAATACTACACGGGGATTTCCTTCTCTACGCACGTCTTCACAGATTTCTTCACGAACAACTTCACCTTCATAATTTTTGAGCTCATCACGAACTGCCTGAATAATGTGGTCCTGGCATTTATGTGCAGCAAATGGACCTGGTCTTGTCATGCCTGACAGTCTTTGAACAACTGCATGGCAACGGATAATAATATCATTTTCATCTGCGCATCCCGGATGTCCGAAATACATCTTCTCATCCAGATATCCTTCGGAGGAACCAAACTCATGAATCTGCACGCCGTCTTCATCTACACCGGTAAGCATGAATACAACACCATCAGCAACCTTTGTGATACCTTCGCCAAGCTCCCCTTCAACTTTTGTAGCAATTGGGCAAACATCCATGATTGTATCTGTATAGATATGCCTTTCATCTGGATGAATAACGTCCAACTTAAGCCTCTTGCACAGCACATCTTCTTTTACTGCACTCTTAACAATGTCTTCATCAATAGTAATAACACCATCTTTAATGAAAGTTTTGCTACCGAGCTTTACATCTGAAATTTTAATGTGCTTTTTCACAAGCTTATGAATGACCTTTTTCTCTCCAATTTTCTCTGCCTCTTCAACAGGTACTGCAGGTGCTGCTCCGGCAAATACTGGTACATCCAGCTTTAAACCTTCAAATTTTTCTGCCTTTCCAATTTCAATGTGAATCATTCCATTACCTCCTACTGACTGGATTTCCGAAACCTTTTCGATTTTCTGTGGTGCTTCAGATTCATCTACTTCTTTTACTTCTTCTACCTCATTGATCTTATCAAGTACATCTTTTGTAATCGGTGTAAGGGCCTCAACATCCTCCGTCAGTGTACTTCCGATTACCTGCTCAATACGCAGACCATCCGGACTCAATTTTAGGAGACCCGCATCCTGCATATCGTCAAATAATTCTGGATCTTCCAGATCTGCTGCACTTATGACCAAGCCTTTTTCTCTTCTGCAGCAAAATATTGCAGGATCTTTCAAGTGCTTCTGCAATGTTTCTTTTGTAATAGACATTTTTTGATTCCTCCCTGCTCTTATTTTCTAAATCTTCTTATCATCTTGCAATTAACAGCGCACAATCACACCGTCAGTACAATGATAAGCAAATGATTTTAACTATAGGCATTTTTAATTCCTCCTTATTCTTCTTCTCTTCTGAATCTTCTTATCATCCTGTAATTAACAGCCCGCAGCGCACCGTCAGTACAATGATAAACCGGTAATTTCAGCTGTGGCGCACAGGACATTACAGTATTGGTGCAGTCTGTACAGTTGCTGATGAGCACAGCCTGTGCTCCTGACTTCTTCAATGCCAGCACCTTTTGTACCTGTCCCGGACATTTCCCCGGATTCTCACATTTTCGGGTATTTTTAACTTGTTTTGCCTGCTTGCAGTACTCAACTCCCACTACCTTGGAGCCCATACTTGATGCCTGTTCTTCAAGACGTTCTTTGTTTGCACCGCAGGCACAGACCAAAAGCCCTATCTTTGGCGGTCCCGGCATAAAATTCTCAGCTGCAATAATTCCTCCAGTTGTCTTGATAATCGGTGCCTTCAAAGAAGTCCTCTTGCCGGTAAACGGACCTCCCATAATAAGCTCACCGTATTCGTCGCCAAGTCCTCCTGCCCTTTCCAAGGCCCCTGCTACACTTATTCCAAGCGGAACATCCAGTAATACATGAATAGATGCATTTTCCCTTAGCTTTCCACCTACGGTCACATCCTTGTCGATGAGCGGCTTTTTGTCTTCTACCGCTTCCCGAATACGAAATGTAGTTTCTGAATTAATGACTACTGCATCCGCTGCCATGGGAAGCTGTTCCGGCTCCAGAAGGATTCCAAGCGTCTCTCTTACAATTGCACGCTCTTCACCCATGGGATAAATATTATCCAGTGCATGAATGGAAACCCTGCCGTCTGTATTTGCCTTCTCCAGTTTTTCAATGGCTTCTTTATGGATTCCTTTCACAGCCACAATCCCTTTTTCGGCATTGACAAGCTTCATGACAATGGACAGTCCATCCAAAAGCTTTTCCGGTTCCTTTTGGATTCGTGTTATATTGTGTGACAAAATTGGTTCACATTCAGCTGCATTAACGATGACAGTTCCTTTTCCTTCAAAATGGAGATTCAGTTTCACAGAAGTCGGAAATCCAGCACCACCTAATCCTACAATTCCCGATTCTTCAATAAGCTCTCTTGGTGTTGCACCTTGCAAAGGTATGTATTTTGTAAAATCTGTCTCCAATTCTTCAATCACAATCCCATCTGTATCAACAGCTTTCACTCTGCCATCTATACTGGAGAAAATATTGGTTCCCAATGCTCCCTGTGGTTTTTTTGCTATAATCTGACCTCTTTTTACAAAATCATTTTCCTGAACCAGCGCTTCGGATGGAGCTCCAACGTGCTGCTTGAGTGGAAAAACAAAATCCACGACTATTCACCTACTTTCTGAAAAAAGCAGATAATTGTATAAATTGTCATACATTTCTCTGTTTTTTTGATTTTTTTACACTTACATTTACTCATTCCATACATAATATACTTGATAAAAAATTAACTCTGAATTAGAGCACTTACCTTTTACATTATTATTTAACAGCAATTCGCGTGCCAACCCACATAAAAATCCATCTAAAAAGATACTTTTATATGTAAACCATTGCAAAATCAACAATTTTTCACCTTACCACTATATTTTTTATATACAGGAAAAAACTCTTGCTCGTTAAAAATTTGTCCAAATCCATACAATATTTTTTTAGCATATTCCGATTATTTTCTTGAACATATTGCTGCTGCTGCTTTCAACGAAATAAAAACAAAGTGTCAATATTAATACACATAGTTCGAAAATTTGACGCTGTTTATAATTAACTCCACCATAAACAAAATACAAAAAAGTGGACTCATTAACAGTAAGTGATAAATTATCTGGTATGTGTATACAAAAAAGACCATTCATTTAGAGTGGTCTTTTTCTTTGCCATTTGTTCTTTTTGCAGGAAGATGGTGAAGCCATGGAATTCTATACTACCGGATATAGCATTGGGGATTTTTCTATATAAGAAAGTCCTTCCTTGCGGGATTTTTTCAACACTTTATTTTATACTCTTGCAATTTATGATATAAGGTAGTTCTTGGTATATTCAGCAGGCTTGCCGCCTTTGATTTATTATTTTTTGTTAATTTCAAAGCTTTTATTATACTATCTGTTTCAAGTTCCTCTATAGCTTTGGTTAAATCCAGTGGATATTCTTTGCGGCGGCCATTTTTCTTTAATTCCGAGACAATATACTCTGGAGTAGAACTTTTTTGTATAACCCCATTTTTTGTTGTAACAATAATACGTTCAATAACATTCATAAGTTCCCTTATATTGCCCGGCCACCTGTATTCATTAAGAATACTCAAAGCTTCTTTTTGAATTTTCACTATAGGCTTCGAATTTGCTGATGAAAACTCTTTAATAAAATGTTCTATGAAAATCGGAATATCTCCTTTTCTCTCTCTAAGGGGAGGAAGGTTAATTTCCACAACATTTAGCCTGTAAAATAAATCTTCTCTGAAGTTGTTTTGCTCTACCATTTTTCTTAAATCCTTATTAGTTGCTGATATTACTCTTAAATCAAGCTTAATATTCTTTTCTCCTCCAACTCTCACAATTTCCCTTTCCTGGAGTACTCTAAGCAGCTTTGCCTGCATGTGCAAAGGCATATCTCCTATTTCATCTAGAAAAACAGTACCTCCATTTGCTATCTCAAATATACCCATTTTCCCTTTTTTACTGGCACCAGTAAAAGCTCCTGAGCAATATCCAAAAAACTCGCTTTCAAAAAGTTCTGAAGGAATTGCATTGCAGTTCACTGGAACAAAAAGGCCTGTCCTTCCGCTTAACTCATGAATTCCCCTGGCAAAAACTTCTTTTCCTGTTCCGCTTTCTCCTGTAATCATGACACTTGCATGGGTTGGTGCAATTTGTCTGGCCATTTCGATTTTTTTCACTATATTAGGGCTTTTCCCTATAATATCACCAAAAATTCCTGAAATCTTCTTCACTTGATTTTCAAGAAAAATAAGCTTTGAATTTGCATTTTCAAGCTCCGCATATAATTTCTTTACCTCTGCATAATCCCTGTCTGTTGACACTGCCCCTTTAAAAACACCTTCTATATACAATGGCATTGAACTTGCAAGTATGTGAGAGCCTTTTCTGGGTGAATGATATTTATTTTCGATTGGGGCTTCGGTTTTTCTGACATTATTCACAATTGCATCAGGAAAGAATTCCTCAATACTTTTCCCTATAATCTGATCCTGACTAATATCATATAATTTTTCTGCAGCCTTGTTCCAGATAACTACAATTCCGTTTTCGTCTATTACACAGACGGCTTCATAAATGCAATCCATAATAGGTTTTAGTATCCGGTAATCTATGCTGATAAGTTTTTTTTTAGTATATACTTTTTTCACCCTGTCCTCCATGTTAATCTCTCCATTCTACAAAATATCTTCAACTACTTTTCATCTTACATTAAATGAAAAACAAATTCAATTATGGTATCCGGTATACGTTTATCATTTTTTTTAATCTTTTAATTTTAAATTATAGCAATTAATAATTATTACCTTAAAAAAAGGAAGAGAATAGTTTTTTGCTTTTTACCTTTTATTCTGATTAAAATATAATGTCAATCTACTCATAGTAAAACTTCTTTCTATTACAACCTAAAAACGCCATCTGTTCGATTAATATCGATCAAATGACGTTCTAAATTTGATTATAGAAAGGCTTTTTAATTAGTTGATATTGGTAATTTACTTTTATAACCTATTTATTGAAAGTTTTTAGAACGGCTAATTTTGCCATATCAAATATGGAATTTCTCTCTTCTACTATGGTGATCTTTTCTTCTATACATCTACCGTCTTCACTTAACATAAATAGTGAAGCCAAATTTCTTTTAAAAGAATTATTCATTAAATTTCTAAGCATAGGTTTTGTTTCCTCATTAAAATGAAGTACTTCACACAGTTTTTCAATGGTTTTGTCTATTTGTGTTATATATTTATCCTTCAATAATTTTTTCCTTTTCATCTTATTCAATGCCAATATAGACATCTTTATGATATCATATCTCACTTCAAAATTCACTTCAAAATAACTTTTGCATATAAAAGCTGCAGCTTTGTTCAACTGATTCGCATATATATCTATTTTTTCATCTCCAGTAATAAAAGCAAGCATGACCATGGATGTAGTCTCTATCTTATCTTCTATACTGCTGTCTTCATAATCCACAAAGGCACCATCTGCAAACTGATTTTTGGCAATTACCCGAAGAAGCTTTTCTCTCGCATACTTTTTATCCAAATATCTATTATCACTTGAATACTCTTTTTCATTTTCTTCAGTATTAAAACTCCTATACCAGAATCCAGACTCAACATCTTCATCTATCTTCTCTCCCAATGTAGTTTCATTTACCTTTATGGGTATTATGTTTTTAAGTTGAATCCCAAGCACTGGCTCCTCTCTAAGTTCCATAAATATAAAAGTGGTTTCCGGACTTATAAACCCATTCTGTTTAGAAAGCTCTATAAGTTCTCTTCTCATTTCTTCTCTTTTTTCTCCACGCTGAAATTTCATATTTATCTTTAAAGACCTTATCTTTTTTCTCGCCCATACTTTTTTTAACAGACTGGCATTTTCCTCTGTATTGAAATTGTCTATGTCTATTTTTCTCACATATTCTTTTCCATCAACTTCTCCAATTAGAGTTATTCTTCCTTCAACTCCTCCAGAAACATCGGCAAATATAGAAAATGGTTCTCTATCGTACATATAGTCAATAGTTCTCGGATAAGAGGATTTCACCTGCAGCTTTCCCCAGTCAATCTTTATATTATCTACTTGTGGATTTTGGATCCTATTAAATTGTCTAAGTACTATATCTTCAATTCTCTGATGTGCATCTATAAACTCGGCTTTCCCATAACTCTCATGGGCCAATTTGTTTAAAAAATAATTATTCGCGGAGGAATCTATACCAAAAGCGAATATTCTGTTGTCACCTATGTTATCTTTTACATATTCAAGTATTTCTTCTTCCTCATCTACCAGATCATCTGTAAAAAGCAATATTGTATTGTGAGAACCCTCTTTTTCCAGACTATATTTTATACCTTCAAATATAACTGCATCCTTTTCTATATCAAGGTCATCTATCCATTTAGAAGCCTCCCTCAACGAATCGGCATTGAATTCTATCAATCCGTTTTGGGAAAAACTGGTTAATTTAACTCCCATGGCTATTATATCAAAAGTATCCCCCTCAGACAAATTTCTCAGGCACAGCTGAAGTGCATTCTTTGCCTGTTCTAGTTTCTCACCTTTCATAGTATCGGAAATGTCAATTAAAAATACATAATTTTCCTTTACTTCGTCCTCATAGGGATCTAGTTTTGGCATCATCCTTATATAGACTATACCCTTTTCCTCATCATTTTCCTTGTACTCATATATCATCCCATCTGCCTCAAGAGTTTCCCTTTCATCTATGAAAAGTATAAAATCCTTATCAATAAAATGATAGTTTTCATCCAGACTTATCTTGGCTACTGTATCTCCCTCTCTTTCCACATCTATGGTATGATAAGGACATCTGAAATCAACTTTGCTCAGAGATTCAACTATTATATTGACCTTGAATTCAAAGTCATCCCCCAGCCTTTTTATCCCAAACCTATTTGCAAAGCTATCTTTTAAAGTTTCAATTCTAGATCTGCTTTTTATTATCTTAGGTTCTGAAACTGCTGGAATTGTAAGTTTAAAAGTGCTGTCCTTATAATCTAATTCCTCCACATAGGATAATCTTATTTTCACAGTTTCGCCAGATATTATCTTGCCTATGCCTATCTTAAAATAATGAGGACTGAACTCCTCCAGAGAAAAAATGCTATCTCCATGAATTCGGGCATTTTCATAGATTTGAAAGGCCTTATCTTTTTCTTCCACTACCGCCTTTAAGGTTCTGCCTCCTATTTCTGCTTCAAATCCTGAAATAACCGCTGTAGTTGGCAGTGGGAATATGTAAACTCCCTCTATATCTTCATTACTGCAATTTTGATATAACTGGTTTACTACAATCTCTCCATATCCGGCACATAGGTTTCCCACAATATTAGCTTTTTTTAACAGAATTCCCTCATCATTTCTTCTATTTCTCTTGATATACTGGAACATTTTATGCTTACCCCTTTTAACTTTATTTTATCCAAATACACACTGTATATAATATCCAACTTTATTTATATTATTATATCATATTTACCATATTTATTTAAAAAATATTATATACACTGAAAGTAAAATAAGTTTAAAAAAGGCTGAATATATTAAATATTATCTTCTATAGGATATTTCCCATAAGTCCTGGCAGCATCCATGAGAAATTCAATATTTTCTCTGGAAGTTGCCATAGGCACCTTGCATCCAGTACTTAATACAAATCCCTTGGGATTGTCGTAAGCTTTTCTAATACATTTTCTAGCCTCCTGAAAAATTTCATCTTTAGTTCCGTTGCATACTATCTCTATGGGTTCCACATTCCCCATTAATCCCACTCGGTCACCAATGGACCTCTTAACTTCCTCCAGATCCACCACATTGTCCACACTAAACATCTGTATTCCGGTATCCGCTATATCTTGCCATACTCCCTTTGTATTTCCGCATATGTGAATTGTCGGTGCACTTCCAAACTTTTCTACTATTCTATCAACACATCTTTTCAGATAAGGTTTGACAAAAGTCCTGAATTGTCTGGGACTGATTACCGTGAGAGAAGCTACTGGTTCAGAAATACATGGTTTTACACCTATATCACAAACTGCATCTATATAGTTGAAAATGCTCTCTGTAGCTATATTCAAGAGCTTATGTACCCATTCGGGATTTCTCAGCGTGTCTCTTAAAAAAACATCAACCCCCCTCAAAGATGCCGCCGTAGTAAAAGGTCCTCCGAAGTCGCTTGAGATATCAACTTCTCTACCTATTTCCTGATTTATTATTTTTGCAGCCTCTAAAAACAGCGGAAGTCTCCCATCCTTATGTGGATCTGCTGGTTTAAGTTTATCTATATCGTCATACTCTTTCACTACGGGTATATCTACATAAGGCATGTCATCATCAGGATAGGCCAGTACCGTACCCATGGCCTCCGCAATGCCAAACAGATTGGGACCTCCTCCTGCAGAGTCAAATCCAAAAGTTCTATAGAGATTTATTTCATTTTTGGCCAGTAATTTATAATCATGGCATAATTCAGATATCTTAACCCCGATAAACTTTGCCCCCACTTCACCTACAAAAGGGCAGCATTGAATACGATCTGCCATCTTTCCAGAACTTATGGCTGTTTCTCTTTCTTTTGGTGTCATTTCATCTTTATAAAGTAAATTTTCCATTAATTTCACCCCACACCCTTTATTATAATTCACATTATATTTTAATTATAAACTTAAGTATAAACAATAAAGATAAATAAACCTTATTTTTCATATACATACTATCACATTTATAAATACGCTATTTTCAAGCAAAAAATAATGGAGCTATAGCTCCATTATTTAAAGTCATTATCAAGTAATTTAGAATGTCATAAAAACTGTAGAATAGTCACAGCTATCATTTAAACCATCTGATTTCATATCTCTCAAATATTCATAGTAGAAATTTGTATTTTCGTATATTACAGAATTATCCTGAGCATT
The DNA here is from genome assembly GCF_020908015.1 of Clostridium aromativorans. NCBI lineage: Bacteria > Bacillati > Bacillota > Clostridia > Eubacteriales > Clostridiaceae > Clostridium > Clostridium aromativorans. Next base: position 74,988 of record NZ_JAJJPB010000013.1, on the reverse strand, counting down.
TTTTTGCAAATCAGCTTTAGTAAACTTTTTAGAATCAAACATTTTAAATCCTCCTTTAACATATTTTGATAGGTAATATATAAATTTTCACTGGCCAGATGAAAATATATCTATCTTATATAAAACTCAAGGGTAATAAAAAAAACAGTCCTTCTGCCTGGGGCGAGAAGTCTGTTCGCGGTACCACCCAATTTTTTACTCAATTACATAACGGCTTGCACCGGCACAGCTTACTCTTGTTTCAGCCTGCAGCTTAAGGGTGATCTTCAATGCGAAGCATTTATGAGTTTTCACCATTCCTCACTCTCTTTAAAATATTTTTCGCATTTACATGTCCCTTTCCTCGCTGTTAAAATATAAAATTTTACATCCATTTTAAACTATAAAAAAAACAGTCCTTCTGCCTGGGGCGAGAAGTCTGTTTCGCGGTACCACCCAATTTTTTACTCAATTACATAACGGCTTGCACCGGCACAGCTTACTCTTGTTTCAGCCTACAACTCAAGGGTGATTTTCAATATGAAATATTTATGAGTTTCCACCATTCCTCACTCTCTTCAAAATATAATTCATATTTACATATCCCTATCTTTGTTTTTAATTTGTATGTAATTTTACTACATATGTTCATATAAGTCAATACTTTTTTATAAAATTTAAAAAATTCTATCTATCCGAACCCCACCACTTTATTATAAAGTTCAATGGGTAAGCCGACAGAAGAAGTTCCACAGAGCATGCGGCGGGATGTGATGGATCTGATTGCCCAGTAACCAATAAAACTTTGGATAATTATTTAAGAAAATAAGATCTGCCATTACAGACAGATCTTATTTTCTAGTTTAATTTTCTCTGTTTCAATTTTTCCTTGAGTTCTTCAATGGAATTGCTTTTCACTGCATCTTCAAATACGGAATTCAAAGTATCTTCATCTTCTATTTTCTTTATTCTGGACATATAAGACGTATCTGAAAATTTAATATTAAGAAGCGTCTGTAAATTACTTATCAGAGTTTCTCTGCGCCCTTTTTCAATTCCTTTCTTCTCTACTGCTGGATCGTAAAAAGACTTTAGCATCTTACTCACCTCTTCTTCTACATTTTTATTATTACAATAGTTTCGATTCAGATATGCCATTAAATTCTGAATAGCTATAAGCATACTATTAAAATCATTATCCATAATTTCTTTCCTGCTGTTAAGCCTGGATATTTCTTTGGCAAGTTTATACGACAAGTTCTTGGCTTCCTTAAGTACATCGTCAAATTCGGACCTGCCGGTATCTTTCTTACGTTTCAGGTGCTCAAATATTTTTCTGAATTTAAATACCTGGAGCGGCAGCAATATATATAGCTTTTCTTCAATCAGATTTATATCAGTATATTCCCAATATTTCATAACAGGGACACTATAATCGACCTTCTCTCCACCTGGAAATATAATCTTAAGTCTCAATTCATCCTTTATTTTTGAATTTTCCTCTATAAAGATAACCAGCTGTTTGGGAAAATATACTACTTTAATATTATTTTCCAATATACTGTTGTTTTTACCTATGTGAAACCCATATTGAAACATCCTTATCGCCATTGAAGTATCATTTTTTGTCTGGAACTCTATATGATATACTGTTTTTTTCTCTTCCTACAAAAAGTTCAGGATCAAATCAGCCTTTATAAAATCATAATTGAAATCTTCCAGTGGAAATTCCGTCTTCCCGTATGTAACAGCCACATCACCATAGCAATAATCTGTACCAAACATCCTGTTTATAAAATTTATAAGTACCTGCTGTGATGTTGAAAACAGTGCCTTTAAAATTCCATCCAGTTTCACTTCTTCGTTTTTGCTCATTTATATTTCACCTACTTGTATTATACCAAATTTTTAGATAACTTGGAATATAATTTAATTAGATTGAGTAAGTAAAATATTTTTAGGCAGAAAATAAGGAAAGGCCTCCAGCAATTACCTGACTGGAAGGTCTTTTATAATAAAAAACAATTGACATATATATTCTACATATGTAGAATATATATAAAGGAGGTGACTTATGTTGTCAATTAAAAAAATTCCGGAATCGGAATTAGAAGTTATGAAAGTCATCTGGTCTAGCAAGATTCCTGTATCTTCAAAAGAAATAGTTAAAATTATGGAAGAAAAAAAAGGTTGGAAAAATACAACCATATTAACGCTTCTTTCACGTTTGGCAAAGAAAAAGTTTATAACTGTAGCAAAGGGAAAGAAGATCACTTATTATACACCGGTTGTACTAGAAGATGAATACCGCAGATTTGAAACCAGGGAATTTTTTAAAAAAGTTCACAGAAGTTCTTTAAAAAGTTTCATTACTACCCTGCACGAAGATAATGATATTACCGATGATGATCTGGATGAACTGGATAAGTGGATTAAAAGCAGGTGACAGTTATGATGGAAATGTTCATGAAAAATCTATTACAGATATCTTTATTCGGGAGCATAGAAATTGTTGTTATTATAATTTTCGAAAAAACTCTGTCTAAAAGATATACATGTGGATTTTGTTATTATATATGGTTAGCTGTAATAATCAAAATGATTTTACCTTTTAAAATTCCAATTTACGTATCACAAGAAATATATAAATTCTTTGGATATTCGCCTAATAATGTCAAAACTATGATGAATAATATAATTTGTCTAAATGATAATGTAGTAAATTATTTTATAATACTATTTTATTTATGGTTGACCGTTTCAATAATATTTCTAGTTTATCATATTATTTCTTATTTTGCTTTCAATAACAAAATCAAACATTTTATTTACGATGTATCTGACAATAATACTAAAAATATATATTTAAAGTTATTAAAAGAAATGCATATTAAGAAAAAAATTTCATTAAAGTATTGTACAGCAATTTCAACACCGTTAGGTATAGGAATATTCAATGCCAGCATAGTAATCCCCAACGTCTCATATGATGCTCATGCTTTAAAATATATTTTAAAGCATGAGCTTATGCATTATAAAAGGCATGACATAATATATAAGGTTGTAATATTAATAACTTTAGCAGTACATTGGTTTAATCCTTTAATTTACATAATGTTTAAGGCAATAAACAATGACTGTGAATTATCTTGCGATGAAGCTGTACTTAAAAAATCAAATGTGAAAGAAAGAAAATTATATGCATCAACCCTTGTTAATTCTTTAAGACTTAATAAAAATAATATAGCAAAACAGAATTTAATTACAAGTTTCAATAATAAGAATATGTTAAAAAGGAGACTAGAAAATATGTTGAATTTAAAAATAAGAAAAAAAGGTATAATTATAGGCGCTTTGGCTGCTATTATAACTGTATGTTCATCAGTAAGTTTAAATACTTTGGCACAAAGTAATATAAATGAAATCAATGCTGATAAAGCCAATACTAATGAAATAAGCACCAAAAAATTTCATGCAGGAGAAACTATACAGGGTATTACTATAATATCAGTTGATGAAGATGGGAAACCAACTAAAGTTAAGCATAAAAATAACTCTGTTTTAAATGAAGAAAAAGTTTTGAAAATTTTAGATCAGCCTGTTGAAGATAGTATAAAAGTCAAATCTTATAGTACTAAACCAGTACAATTTAGTGTATATACTTATGAAAATGCTCCTGCAGATGTAAAAGCACAATATGAAGCTGATGTTAGAGCTGTAAGTGGTAAAGTTTCCCCCTCAGATGAAATACTTGTACCTTTACCTCAACATTAATTCAATTACATTTACTAGAGCTCTCACTAAAATTGCTGTGTCAACTTACTGATACTATAGATTTCCCCTATAATATTAATCCAGGCTCCCTTAAAAGCTTTAAGTATATCACTTAAAATTGTTTTTCGACTATATTTATTATCTGTTGCATTAGCTACCTCAGATATAATATTTTCTAAGATTATGTTTATTTATAAATTTTCTTCGGACACATAGTAAATCCTGATATAATCTTGATTTCTAATCCGTTTGATAATATTATCAAGTCCAGCAGGCTTGCCTAATTTCTTAAGGCTTTATAATTTATTTTTTCCAGTAATTTAATAATAATTTGGGGGATGATATATTTGATTAAAAAAAAGGAATTCAATATTACGAGATACACTATGCTTATAACAATTATGCTGATTATTTTTTCTACTATCGCAGGAAGACTTTTTTTTCTGCAGGTGGTAGAAGGTCAGGAATATAAAGAGCGTTCCAACAATAAATCCATAAGACAAATTCCCAATGCAGCCCCCAGGGGAAAGATTCTGGATGTGAAAGGCAGTGTTCTGGCTACCAGTACCCAGGGATATATGCTGGTGTACAATCAGACAGATGATAGTGATAAGGTTTTTTTCACTACAATGAGCGAGGTATTTAAGATATTGGACGAAAGCGACGAAAATCAGCAGGACGATTTTGAGCTCAAGATAAATCCCTTTAGATTTGAATTCAGAAGTGACGATGAGGAAACCAGGAAAAATCTTGAAATTAAATTTAAAAGGGACAGGGGATTAAATGAGGATATCGAGAAAAGCATCAAAAGCAAGAATAAAAATATTTCTGATGATGAGCTAAAAGTTTTAGTCAACAAAGAACTTCTGAAGATATCTCCGGAAGATACTTTTAAAAAACTTGTGAAACAGTACAATATAAGCAGTGCCTATTCCCTGGAGCAGCAGAGAAGATTCATGATCGTGAAAGATACTTTATCAAGGATCTAGTGAAGAATTCCATAAAGGAAGGTAAAAGTGCTTTCAACAGGTCAAAGTACAGAGAGTTGTTTTTAGAGCTTGTAAAAGCAGATCCGAACAACAAAAAGGACATAAGCGGCAGCCAGATGGATAGCATGCTTGATGTATTGTACAGTATAACCATATCAGATGCCAATGCCCAGCTGAAGGTGCCGGCAAATATAGAAAATTCCGCCATAGGTCAGGGACTGAACCAGTTTACCCCTCTTCAGATAGCAAACTATGCTGCCACTATTGCCAACGGCGGCACCAGATATAAACTTCACCTGGTGAATCAATATCTGAATGTAGACGGCAAAGTCATCGAAAAGGTGAAACCTGAAATAATAGAGAAAACAGGTGTTAAAGCCGAGACAATATCATCAGTTAAACAGGGAATGAGTGCCGTTAATCAAAGCGGTACGGCTGCCCAGGTATTCAGCGGATTCCCCATAGCTACTGCAGGTAAAACAGGTACCGCCCAGAGTCTTGGCAATCAGGAGCAGGTGGGAAGAACCGACTATGCCGAATACATCGGTTTTGCTCCTCTTGACAAACCCCAAATAGCCGTATGTGTAGTGCTGTTTGACGGTGGCCAGGGAGGAGTGGGAGCAGCTTCTGTAGCCAGGGATATTTATTCTGCATATTATTCTATAAAATAAAATTCTATAACTTCATTTATTTCTGAGTAATATTCTATTATCTGTATACTGCCATGTTACTCTAATACTCATTTTAATTGTCATCTCAAAAATATCTTTACTTCCTTGTATTCTCTTTATACGTAAAGATGGATGAGATTGGTCAACATTCAGAGCCCTCAAAAGAACGCCTGCACAAGGAGGCGTTCTTGACATACATGCTTTTACAATGTATATTTTTAAAAACGCAGAATTAAATCACTGTCTCAAGCCGTTTTTCAATTCTCCAATAAATTCTTTCACACTATCCAGTATATCTCCTTTGCTTTTTCCTTCTGCTATCCTGTCAATCAGTGCACTTCCTACAATTATACCCTGGCAGTAGGGTTTGAATTTTTCGGCCATGGCTGCCGAGGATATTCCGAACCCAAGTGCCCTAGGTATATCAGTATAGCTTGAAACAATTTTCATGTATTCTTTTATGTCAGTGTTTATGGAGTTTCTCGCACCTGTGACTCCATTTACGGAAACGCAGTATACAAACCCTCTGGCACCCCTCACTATTTTTTCTATTCTCTCCTTGGATGTTGGTGCCACAAGAGGAATAAGGTATACTCCATATTTTTCTCCCATTGCTATAATATCTTTTCTCTCCTCTATTGGAAGATCCGGTATTATGAGGCCATCTATGCCGCAGCTGCTGCATTCTTTTATGAACTTCTCCATCCCATACTTGAATATGGAACTGTAATAAACCAGATATACGAGGGGCACCTGTGTTCTTTTCCTTATGTTTTTCACTGTGTCCATTATTTTGAATATCTTCACTCCATTTTTAAGTGCCCTGTTTGAAGATGCCTGTATTGTAACTCCATCTGCCAGAGGATCCGAATAAGGTATGCCCAGTTCTATTATATCCGCTCCTGAACTCTCCATAGCAAGTACGATTTCTACGGTAGTTTCCAAATCCGGATCACCTGCCGTTATAAAAGGTATAAGTGCCTTTTCACCTTTTTCCTTTAACTGACTGAATTTCAAATCTATCCTGTTCATTATAATTCCACCCCCATTATAGCTGCCATGGTATTCATGTCCTTGTCTCCTCTTCCTGATAAATTTATGATGATTATCTTGTCCTTGTCGAGTTCTGGAGCCAGTTTCATGGCATAAGCCACTGCATGTGCACTTTCAAGGGCAGGAATTATTCCCTCCACCCTTGAAAGATAGGTAAATGCTTCTACTGCCTCACTGTCCGTGGCGGATTCATAAACTGCCCTCTTTACATCATTGTAATAGGCGTGTTCCGGCCCCACTCCAGGGTAATCAAGACCTGCAGATATGGAATAGGCCGGAAGTATCTGCCCATCTTCATCCTGGAGTACATAGGTCATCATTCCGTGGATTACGCCTACAGAGCCCTTTTCTATAGTTGCTGCATGCTGATCCGTATCAAGTCCTTTTCCTGCTGCTTCCACTCCTATGAGTTTTACTGATTCATCTTCTACAAAAGGATAAAAAATACCCATGGAGTTACTTCCACCGCCTACACAGGCTATAATGTAATCAGGCAGTCTTCCTTCTTTCTCCAGGATCTGTCTTCTGGCCTCATCTCCTATGACTCTCTGGAAATCCCTCACCATGGTGGGATATGGATGAGGTCCCATTACGGATCCTATTACATAAAAAGTATCCTCTATATTAGAAACCCAGTTTCTCATGGCCTCATTTACCGCATCCTTCAGTGTTCCAGTTCCCGCAGTCACAGAGGTCACATCTGCCCCAAGTATTTTCATCTTGAATACATTAAGAGCCTGCCTTCTTATATCCTTTTCACCCATGAATATCTCACATTTCATTCCGAACAGAGCCGCCGCGGTTGCAGTTGCCACCCCGTGCTGTCCTGCACCTGTCTCAGCTATAACTTTCTTTTTACCCATTCTTCTGGCAAGGAGTACCTGTCCCAGGGCATTGTTTATCTTATGTGCCCCCGTATGGTTTAAATCCTCTCTTTTAAGGTATATCCTGGCTCCTCCCAGTTTTTTTGTCATATTCTCGGCAAAATACAGAGGATTTTCCCTTCCCACATATTCTTTAAGGTAATATCTGTATTCCTCCATGAATTTTTCATCCTCTATGGCCTCACTAAATTCCCTTTCCAATTCTGTAATTGCATTCATTATGGTTTCAGGAACGTATTGACCGCCGAATTTTCCAAATCTTCCTTCCATTATATACTCCTCACTTTCCCTATAAAATCTTTTATTTTCTTAAAACTTTTCATACCATTTTCCTCCACACCACCGGACACATCTACCACCTCCGGCCTCACAACTTTTATGGCCTGAACAATATTTTCTGAATTCAGTCCTCCCGCCAGTACCAATTTTTTGTCTATATGAATACCTTCCAGTACATTCCAGTTAAAACTCACGCCGGTACCGCCGTTTTTGCCTCTTACACTGCTGTCCAGCAGCACGGCTTCAATATCCAACTTGCATGTACTGTGTATTTTCTGCCAAATATCATTTTTGGACACATAGTTCACATTTACATGAACTGTTTTCCAGATATTAAAAGGGGTCAAACTGCTCAAATATTTTCCACCTTCAGCTCCATGAAGCTGAACTGCATCCAGCTTCAAAGCCCTGGCTGTATCAACTACTTCATTCACATCATTGTCTTTAAAAACTCCCACTCTTTTGATGTTGTTGTCCAATTTTTTTACAAGATCTTCTGCCTCACTTAAAGTTACCTTTCTTTTACTGTCACAGAATATAAATCCTGCATAATCCGGCAGCAGTTCATTTAAAATTTCTATATCAGCGCTCCTCCTTATCCCGCATATTTTTACCAGAGTCACAGGCTGCACCCCTTTCCATCCTGTTCACATCCTTGCATTTTTTACAAGCTCACGAATCCTGGATACATTATCTATATTTCTCATAAAAGTCTCACCTATAAGCACTGCATCTGCTCCAACACTTTTCAGATATTTTATATCTTTCTCATTTTTTATTCCACTTTCCGATACAATGGTAATGCCTGTGGGCATTCTTTTTATAAGCCTCTCCGTATTTTTTAAATTCTCCGAAAAGTCCTTCAGATTTCTGTTGTTTATACCTATGATATTACATTCTGCCTGCAGTGCAGTTTCAAGTTCTCTCTCGTCATGCACCTCCACCAGACATTGAAGTCCGATTTTTTCTGCCAGCTTGTAATACTCTTCCAGCTTATCTTTTAAAATTGCAGTTATAAGCAGCAGGGCATCTGCTCCAAGGGCCTTTGACTGATATATCTGGTATGGATCAACTATAAAATCCTTTCTCAGCACAGGTTTTGAATTTACTTTTTTAACCTCATCTATATACCTGTCATTTCCCTGGAAAAAATTCTTTTCCGTAAGTACGGAAACCGCATCTACATCCAAATCTTCATATATCCTCGCTATCTTCACCACATCAAAATCTTCCAGTATTACCCCCCTAGATGGAGAGGCCTTTTTTATTTCAGCAATAATGGATATCCCACTTTTGTCCAGTGATCTTTTAAAATTTCTTCTACTTGAATTTCCTGAGCTTTTGGCAAGTTTTGTCGCAGGCACAATCTGTTTTTCCACTTCAATCTGAGGTATTTTTTCTGCAACTATATCTTCAAGTATCACCTTATTTATCATCTCCTCATAATATAGGTATCTCTAACCGACAGCCCTGCTGCAATTCACAAGCTCCTGCAGCTTTTCATAGGCCCTTTTTGAATCTACAACTTCTCTTGCCATATCTATTCCCTCTGCTATGCTCCCGGAAACTTTTCCCACATAAAGGGCCGCTCCACTGTTCAAAAGCACAATATCCCTTTTGGGGCCTTTGCTGCCCTTGAGAATTTCAAGTATGAACTGTGCATTTTCAACGGCTGTGCCGCCTGCTATGTCATCCATACTGGATATCCTGATGTCAAAGTCTTCAGGATTTAAGGTATAATCTCTTATCTCACCATTTTTAAGCTCACTTGCATAGGTCTTCGATGTAGTACTTATCTCGTCCAGGCCGTCCTCTCCGCAAACCACCAGAGCTCTTTCACAGCCCAGATTCACAAGCACTTCAGCTGCCACATGGGTCAAGTTTTTATCGTATACTCCAAGTACCTGACCTTTTACAAATGCAGGATTCGTAAGAGGTCCCAGCATGTTGAACACGGTCCTTGTTCCCAATTCTCTTCTGGGACCTGCCACATTTTTCATGGCACTGTGATATCTCTGGGCAAAAAGAAATGCCATACCATTTTCATCTATGCTTTTCCGGGCATCCTCCGGATTTAAATTTATATCAAATCCCAGCTTTTCAAGTACATCTGCACTCCCGCTTTTACTGGACACCGCTCTGTTGCCGTGCTTTGCCACCTTCACTCCTGCTGCAGCAGCAACTATTGCAGCAGCAGTTGATATATTAAAAGTTCTTCCGCCATCTCCGCCGGTTCCACAGGTATCGATGACATACTCAGAGTCAAGCTTTAAAGGCAGGGCATTATCTCTCATTGCTCTGGCAAAGCCCGTTATCTCCTGAACGGTTTCCCCCTTTATCCTGAGAGCTATCAAAAATCCTCCTATTTGAGAGTCAGTTGCCTTTCCCTGCATTATCTCATTCATGGAATCATAGGCTTCTTTTTCTCCCAGATCATTTCCACTTATAACATCTCTAATTATTTCCTGCAGCATTACAAATCCCCTCCACAAAATTTTTAATAATTGTCTTTCCACTTTCCGTAAGAATGGACTCAGGGTGAAATTGAAGTCCATAGACTCTATATTTTTTATGTCTTACAGCCATTATTTCCCTGTCATCAAGGCTTTCACCAATTATGTCAAGTTCCCCGGGAAGACTTTTTCTCTCTAACACCAGAGAATGATACCTCATCACATCTATGGAATTTTTCAAATGTTCAAATATTTTGCTCTGCTTTAAAGCTACTTTTGATGTCTTCCCGTGCATTATATGCCCTGCTCTCACCACACTGCCTCCATAGGCACAGCCTATAGCCTGATGTCCAAGGCATATGCCCAGAATCGGTACCTGAGGTCCAAATTTCCTGACAACATCTATGCATATACCTGCATTTTCAGGTATTCCAGGTCCCGGGGACAGTATTATCCCCTCCGGATTAAGCACATCTATTTCTTTCAAAGATATCCTGTCGTTTCTCACAACTTTTATATCTTCATAGATCTCTCCAACATACTGGTAGAGATTGTAGGTAAAAGAATCATAATTATCTATCAAAAGTATCATCATATCACCTCTATCATGGCTCTGGCCTTGTTTAACGTTTCCCTATATTCATTTTCGGCAACGGAATCATAGACGATACCTGCCCCGGATTGAACATAAGCATATCCGTCCTTAAAAAGTATGGTCCTTATTGCAATACAGGTATCCATATTTCCATTAAAGGAAAAATATCCTACAGCCCCTGAATAAATTCCCCTTTTGCTGTTTTCCAGTTCGTCAATTATTTCCATGGCCCTTATCTTTGGAGCTCCGGATACAGTTCCCACTGGAAGGCAGGATATCAGGGCGTCTACATCTCCTAGATTCTTCTCCAGTCTGCCTGATACCTTTGAAACTATGTGCATTACGTGGGAATAAAGGCCCACATCCATAAATTTATCCAGATTTACACTTCCGAATTCACTTATCTTTCCTATATCATTTCTTCCCAGATCCACCAGCATCACATGCTCTGCTCTCTCTTTTCCATCATTTAAAAGTTCCTGCTTAAGCTTTATATCCTCCTCTGCACTTTTGCCTCTGGGCCTGGTGCCTGCTATGGGGTTGGTGATCACTGTGCCGTTTTTCACAGATACAAGACTTTCAGGTGACGACCCGGCTATTTCAAATTCCCCAAAATCAATATAGAATAGATAAGGGGATGGATTCTCCGATCTGAGTCTTCTGTACACATCAAAGGGATGGGAAGTGCTCTTTGATTTCAGCCTCTGGGATAAAACCACCTGGAATATGTCACCGGATTTTATATACTCTCTGGCTTTTTCCACCATTTTGCAGTATTTCTTCTCAGTGACATTGGAAGTAACCTGCTTTTCAGTGCCTTTTTCCTCCAGTCTGTGAAATGAATTTCCTCTGCCCACCATATCCTTTAGCTGCTCCAGCTGAAGCTCTACTTCCTGGTAAGTTATACTGTCACCTTCCATAAAATTGTAAATTAAATAGATCTCATGCTTGAAGTGATCATAACAGATAAATTTTTTATAAAACATCATGTAGGATTCCGGTGTTTCAATATCATCTTTATTTTCATCAGGTAATTTCTCATACTGCCTTACAACGTCGTAGCCTACATACCCTACTGCCCCCCCTGTAAATGGAATGGAAAGTCCCGGAGCTTCATAGGGAACATTTAAATATTTTTTAATGTAATCAAGTATTTTCCCTTTTATATTTTTAAATAATCCTTTTTTCTCCACGCATATGTTACTTCCACAGCTTTTCATTTTCATATAGGGATCCATACCTATAAAAGAGTATCTTCCTATTTCATTTTCAGAATATATGCTCTCCAGCAGAAATTTATTTTTTCCGTCTAAGTTGTAATAAATACTTATAGGAGTTGTCTCATCCCCGCTGCTCTTTATGAACAGGGGAAAATTTTTCTTTAAGCTTTTATATCTGTAAAACTCCTCTTCAGATAAATTTAACATTTTACCACCTTCTCCATATCGATTAGTAAATTAAATACAAAAAAGCCATTTCATCCACAAACTGGGACGAAATGACCGCGGTGCCACCCATTATTAATTTGTAAAACAGATTTTGAGAAATAAAAAAGCATTCCATCCAAAAGGACGAAATGCAAAATTTCGCTGTACCACCTATCTACAAACTATCTCATTCAGGTACGGATTTTACTCGATACCCTGTCCTTTTAACGGTAGACTACCGTCTCCTGCTACTATCATTTCGCAGGGCACCTCGAAGACCCATTCAATACAGGCTACAGCATTCGGCTCACACTGCCCCGAACTCGCTTGAACTAAATTCCTCTACCTACTCTTTCTTCTCATAAGTTTTAGCAGTTAAATTATTTTATATACTATACCACTTTTTCAGGATTGTCAATATAAAATTTTAATTTTGTTGCTAACTTGACAACTAAAAAATGGAGGTATACAATAAGTTAGTATTCTTAAGATTAGAATTCTAACTATATGAAGGGCGATGTGTATGACATACGAAGAACTACAAGAGTTACATGAACTGTTGTTTAAAACCATGGGTTTGTTCCACGAAAAATTTCTCCGCCAATTTCCAAAAGAAAGTCGTAAGTATCAAGGAATTAAAAAAAATCACATCATGATCATAGGCTTCCTCTATCAGAATCATGTTCTCACTGCAACCCAAATTGCAAAGATGCTCAATATGGAGAAAGGTAGCTTAACCACCTTAATCGATCAATTAGAGAAGTCTGGTCTGGTTATTCGCTGTGATGACGCTAACGACCGCCGAAAAACCTTGATATCCCTTACAAATGACGGAAAATTAGAAATAGAAGATATAATGAAAAACTCCATTCAGTGTATGGGAAAAATCTTAGGTAATACAGAACCCAGTGAGCTAATGAAGTTTGTTGATAGTCTTAAATATGCTGTAGAATTCATGCAAAAAATTAAGAAGGTGAATTGAAAAATGGATAGTACAATGGAACTTAGAGATGCAAAAATTAGTAGACTGCTGTGGAAATTTTCCTGGCCAGCTGTTATCGCCATGCTAGTAAACTCTATATATAACATTATCGACCGTATGTTTGTAGGCCGTGGGGTAGGTTCAATTGCTATTGCAGCTATAACCGTAGCCTTTCCAATTATGCTTATTCTCATGGCGGTATCTGTTCTAATTGGTGTTGGAGCTACATCGCTTATCTCCATCCGCCTGGGAGAAAAAAAGCCGGAAGAAGCTGAAAAAATCGCTGGAAATGCTCTGTTGTTGTTAATATTGCTGCCAATATGTATAAGCATTATTTATTTTCTTTTTACTAATCCTATTTTAAGTTTTTTTGGAGCCAGTGCTAAAACTTTACCTTATGCCAAAGATTTTACCCATATTATAATGCTAGCTTCGGCTTTGGGCTCTATAAGCATGGGAATGGTCAATTTTATCAGAGCTGAGGGTAATCCTAAAATGGCCATGTATACCCAGGTGATTGGAACTGTAATCAATATAGTCTTAAATTATATTTTTGTAATAAGATTAGGCATTGGAATTAAAGGATCAGCATTGGCGACTATCTGCGGTCAGATATTTTCATCGATTTGGGTGTTAAGTTATTTCCTTTGGGGTCATAGTTTACTTAAAATACGACTTAAGAATCTCAAATTGCAGAAAAATATAGTCATTAGTATCGTATCTATTGGCTTTGCCCCATTTTCAATGCAATTGGCCAATAGTCTTCAAAATCTTATCTTGAATAGAGCATTAACAACCTATGGTGGCGATATAGCACTTTCAGCCATGGGCATTGTTGGAAGTATATCCACCCTAATGTTTATGCCTATTCTCGGTATCAGCCAAGGCGCCCAGCCTATAATCGGTTTTAACTATGGCGCTCAGCAATTCGATAGAGTAAAAGAAGCCTTGAAAAAGGCAGTAATTGTGGGTACAATCATAGCAGTAGTCAGCACTGCAGTAGTGCATATATGGCCTACTCAAATTGCCAATATGTTTAATAACAATAATATAGAGCTAACCCGACTCGCTGCCCATGCAATGTCAATCTTTTTTTTAATGTTTCCTGTGGCCGGCTTTCAAATTGTCTGTTCCCAATACTTTCAGGCAGTTAACAAGCCAATTCAATCCACAATTTTAGGATTATCCAGACAGTTGTTGTTATTGATTCCTCTATTGCTGATATTGCCGCATTTTTGGGGCATTGAAGGTGTATGGAGGACTCCGCCTATAGCTGATATTTCATCTGCTCTCATAACTGCAGGTGTTATCTACCTGGAAATGAAACACATAAATAGAGAAGAAATTATTCAAACTGTTGAGTTGGAAAAAGCTGTCGTTAAAAAATAAACACAAAATTAATGTAAAAAACTTTATTTTTGGTGAGGAGATACTTGACTTTTTATTCTCTTGTATTCTCCCAATTTGCAACATATTCTTCTAGTATGCTGTGAATAATTTCTCCTATTTGTGAATAGGATTCATCATCTAAATTTGCAAGAGATATCCTTATGGACCACTTAGGACCATGAAACCCGCTTCCCCCCAGAAGTACTATTGAAGATTCCTCTGCCAGCTTCAAGAGAACATCTATAGGTTTATAATTATCTTTCAAGTAATCTGCAAACTCTCCTCCATAGTTTTGTTCTGCCCATTCCAGGAGATCAAACTGGGCATAATATGAAGCATCAAAGGAATTTTCATCTAATTCAAGCCCCAGCCCATTAAATAACAACTTTTTCCGCCTGTGACATATGGAATTGACCAGATCCTTATATCTATTTCTTTTATCCACCAAAGCAAACAGCGCGAAAAAAGCCATTTGAACCTGCTGCGGCGTAGACAATCCTGCTGTATGATTAAGGGCTACCTGTCTGCTGTCCGCCACTATTCTGTCTATAAAAGGAATTTTTTCAGATTCCGTTGAAAGTGCCGCATACCTCCTCTTTGCCCTTTCTTTTTTGTCCTCATCCTGCTGGCCCAATAATTTATCAAATACATTGTCTTCATACAGTGCAATAGTTCCAAGTCTCCATCCCGTTACTCCAAAGTACTTGGAAAATGAATACACTCCTATGGTATTATATGGCAGATCTGCCATCAGAGAATGAAAATTCTCTACAAAAGTTCCATACACATCATCTGATATAATCATCAAATCAGGATTACTCTTTTCTACAATCTCCTTCAATCCTTTTACTATAACAGGCCTCATAGCTATAGAAGGCGGATTACTTGGATTCACTATAAATAATGCTTTTATACCAGGATCTGAAATCTTTTTTAATTCTTCATAGGAATATTGTCCTGTAACTTCATTGGCCATCAGTTCCACAACTTCAAAATCATATCTTGGCAAGTGCGGAATTTCCAGATATGGAGTAAAAATGGGAACCATAATTGCTATTTTATCCCCTTTAGACAGCATGTTATTGGCTATAAGGCTGTCAAAAATATAGCACATACCTGCAGTGGCCCCCTCTACCGCAAAAAGATTGAATTTCCTTTCAAGTGGTTCATTATAACACAATTCTTGAATAAGATAATCGTGGACAACGCTTTCTACATGCCTGAGTATCCTTCCTGGCTGTGGATAATTGTCCCCAATAATTCCATCTGTCAGCTCATATATCCATTCGTCCTCATCAAATCCCTTTATGGTAATTCCGTAATTTATCATCTTCTCAAGTGTTTCCATCCCCGGTTCACTTTTGTTTTTTCTCATGAAATTTAAAAATCTAGCTGCAATTCCATCCCTTTTCGGCATACCTGCCAGATCATTGTCATTCCATACCCTCCTACTCTCTTCTACAGCAAAATGCCCAAAGGTAAAAAAGGCCTCTCTGGGTGCAGCTGAAATCCAATTTGGATTTCCTCTTCCTGCATCTAAAAGGGAATGTATTCCTGCCTCCTTAGATTCTTCGGCCAAGCTTATCAACCTATTTTTAAGTTCAAAGGGACTTACTTTTCCATATATAGCTTCTATTTCTCTACGTTGAATGTTATAATTACCCATGATTTTCTCTCCTACAATCTATTATTTTAATATTTCCTCACTTTACATCTACCATACATCGATTGGTTCATTTAAAAATATATGCTACTGTATATTATTTTCATGAGAAAATATATTATGTATCCATAAAAAAGGATTTAGCAACTGCCAAATCCTTTTCTCCCCTATATCCTGAGCACGTCTTCCATACCATAAATTCCAGATTCTTTCGCTTCTAAAAAAAGTGCTGCCCTGCATGCTCCTCTGGCAAAACATTCCCAATTGTATGCATGGTGAGTAATTTCAAGTCTCTCTCCCATAA
Organism: Clostridium aromativorans; assembly: GCF_020908015.1. Classification (NCBI taxonomy): domain Bacteria; kingdom Bacillati; phylum Bacillota; class Clostridia; order Eubacteriales; family Clostridiaceae; genus Clostridium; species Clostridium aromativorans. The sequence goes on along the minus strand of NZ_JAJJPB010000013.1, from coordinate 58,546 downwards.
GACCAAATATAACAGTGTGGCTGCTTGATATGTCCCCGGCCCTTACCGAGTGAAATCCTATGGTTCCCTCTTTTCTTGGCTCTTCGCCCTCTCTTCCATAAACGGCCACCTCTTTTAGATTTTTTCCAAGAACTTTAGCCATAATCTCTCCCATTTCCCTTGAAGTTCCGCTGGGGGCGTCTTTTTTATATCTGTCATGCATTTCTATTATTTCTATATCCGACATGTTTCCTATAGCTTGTGCTGAAATTTTCAAAAGTTCATACATGAGATTTACCACCATGGAAGTATTAGCGGCAATTATAAGTGGTATATGCTTTGAAAGCTTCTTTATCTCATCGTATTGATTTTCCGAAAATCCAGTGGTACCGCAAACAACTCCTTTCTTATACTCCAATGCTTTTCTCATAACCTCCATGGAAAATTTCGGTGTAGTATAGTCAATTACAGCATCACATCTTTCTATAACGGATTCCAAATCATCTGTCACTTCAGCCCCTATAGATTTGCCCAACCCAGATACCAATCCCACATCCTTTCCTATATAATCTCTTCCCTTTGGAGCCACAGCTGAGACTACTTTCAATCCATCAGTATTCTCAGCCATTTTTACAATAAGTCTTCCCATTTTCCCCCTAGGTCCCGTCACTAGTATATTCATATACAATCCCACTCTCCATCCTCTGTTCACTTTTAATTTCACTCTATAATATACCCATATAAAAGGCAATACACTATGTAAAAAATTTCTCAAATTCTTATTATTTCAGCCCTTTCCAACGCACTGTAATGAGTATATCCTGCTATATGAAGAGGTGTGTCACCAAGTTCACCATCTATATGCATATCTCCAAGGCAAGGATAACTATGCCAATATTTGGCCAGGGCTCTTCTCGCTTCTTCTCCTAGTTTTTTCCCCTCCAGATGCCTGGCTATATTGTAACCATTTCCACAGGGCGCAGATATGATAACTTCTGCTTTCCTTATTATATTTCTGTTGTCTACAAACAATCTGAAATTCGGTTTTCCTATTTTAAAAGTATCTATAAATTCATTTATAAGAGGAAATTTTCCATAATTCAATGTACAAAATGGTTTGGGAAATGCATACTGCAGACGGTTTTTTTTGCATTCATCCACTAACTTTTCCCTTGTCCATTTAGATACCCACTTTCCACTCTCACAAGCTGCTATTAATGCTTTTCCGCCACTATTATGCAGCAATTTTGGAATCTCAACTATTATATCCTCATGTATTCCCAACAACACAGCTATATCATGTTCCTTAAATTTACTTGGAAGATATTTCAATGGAAAATCCTCAAATTTTCTATATAAGTCAGGAAGCTTTACTATTTCACTTATACTATCTTTAAAATTTAATTTGTACCTTCCCCTACACCACATACATCTCCTGCCGCATACTGTACATACCTCTTTAGAATCAATCATATTAGGTATGAATTTTGAATTTGCAAACCTGCTGTCCGTTTTTATATAAAATTCATTTTCAGGTAATTTACTGCTTTTTTCGGAACAGACTATAAGCATCTTCATCATCTTTCCTCCCATATATAAAGCATTGTTTTACACGATATATCATATTGCAAAAATTTTCAGTAATTTTGGTGCTGACTAAAAGGACTCAAGTTTTACCATTATTTTTATAAACACTGAAAAACTCAAGCCCTATTTTATTACAACATTTCTATAAATGCGGATATCCTGGTTTTTATCTGGCCTATATCTGCCTGGGAGTAATCCGTTTCAATGTTCATATAAGGTATATTCTTTTTTTCCGTAACAAATTTTTTCATCCCATAGGACTCCACACTGTAAGTATGACATGCTTGGAGAATTACATCTACTACACCGTCAACCTTGTATTCATCAATAAGCTCTGATATAAGCTTTGTCCTATTGTCATTGGGAGTCATGCAGGAGCAGCCTATATTTAAATATTTTTCAGTAAGTGCATCTATCGGCTCTCTATCCTCATCTACCAGTCTACTGGTTTCCTTTATACCTGTACAATTTTCATAGCAAACCACTACCCCGCCATTTCCCTCTATGGCATTTATTATCTTTTCAGTTGACTCTCCTAAAGGACATCCTGTCACAAGTATTCTTTTAGCATCTTGTGAAACCTTTTCTGCCCCATTTTTCTGTTCTTTTACAACATCATCTATCAAATTATATATTTCCTCTATCTCTGCATCCTTGTCCCATTTAAAAGAAGCACCACTTAAAACTCTAAGCATTTCAAGTCCAGTTATAGGCGGTGGATCCATCTTTCCCAATGCGGAAAATGCCATTAAAGCTTTTCTTTCCTTATTTCTTACTTTTATAGATTCCCGAATTTCTTGTTCCGTTATGCTGACGCCAAACTCCTTCTCCAAGTGGCTTTTAAGCTTTAATATTTCATTCTTCCATAACTTAAAGGAATCCTCACCTGCACTGGTTTGGGGAAGCTGCATAACATGTACATTCTTCACTTTGGATAAATATTCATACATTTTCTTTTTTCCATCACAGGTAGTCTCTCCTACTATAAGATCAGAAAAATAAAAATAAGGGCACTTGTCAGTTATTGCAAATCCATAGCTGGATTTTATGAGAGGACATAAATTTCTAGGAAGATATTTTTCAGCATCTTCTATGGTTTCATCACTTTTAGCACAAAGGGACACAGATACTGCACCAGAAGCATTTATAATCTCCCAGGGGGTAAACGTGCAAAAAGTACCTACGACTTTTTTGCCCTCATCTTTGAGGTTTTTTATTCTTATAAATCCCTTTTTTCTAGAATCGCTAAAATCATCAAACACTTTCGGCAGATCATTCATATTAAAATCTCCTTTACCATTGTATTTATTCTATAATTTTAACATGAATCACTGCACACTTTCAATTATTCCGCCTCCAATTAAAATATCTCCACTGTAAAATACTACAGATTGACCTCTTGTAATGGCTCTCTGTTTTTCTGAGAACTCAACCCTTACCCTTTTTTCATCCTCCATACTTATAGTTGCTTCTGCAGGTACAGCAGAATATCTTATTTTGGCCTGAACTTTCATGGGTTTTTCCAATTTTTCAAAAGCCATAAAATTTACATCCACTGCAATTAAATTTTTTTTAAATATATCCTCCTGTTTCCCAAGCACAACTTCATTTGCAGCCGGATTTATATCTACAACATACATAGGCGTTCCCAAAGCTATTCCAAGACCCTTTCTCTGTCCTATAGTATAATAGACTACTCCTTTATGTTTCCCAAGTACATTTCCATTTTTGTCTACAAAATTACCTTCCTTAATCTTACCGGGTACACATCTTTTTATATAAGAACCATGATCATTATCAGGTATAAAACATATCTCCTCGCTGTCCTTTTTATTATGAACCCCAAGGCCTATATCTTTTGCTATTTTTCTTATTTCTTCCTTATTATATACACCACAGGGCATGAGTGTATGCGCCAGTTGAAATTGACTCAAATTGTAAAGAGCATAGGTTTGATCCTTTTTAACGTCTTTTGATTTTTTCAGGACATACCTTCCATTTACTTTTTCCACCGTAGCATAGTGACCTGTAGCCACATAATCTGCACCCAGCTCCACCGCTCTTTTTAAAAGCTCCTCAAATTTTATATACTTATTACAAGCTACGCAGGGATTGGGAGTTCTGCCTTTCACATATTCATCTATAAAATAATCTATTACATTCCGTTTAAATACATCTCTAAAATTCATAACATAGTAAGGAATTTTCAAATGGTATGCTACAGCTCTGGCATCATCTACCGCACTCAGGGAACAGCACCCTCCCTCCATACCTTGATAATAATCGTCATCCTGCCATACCTGCATGGTAGCTCCTATAACGTCATATCCCTGTTTTTTCAAAAGATATGCTGCCACAGAACTGTCCACACCTCCGCTCATACCCACTACTACTTTTTTTACCATATTTATCACCTGTTCCACTTAGAAGAAATTATCTAATGTGATCTTTCATTCCATCTTTTATTACTTTTTCTAAAGTCAGAAACCCTGCGGCTTAGGACCTTTATCACATAGTCCACGTCATCCTCTGTAGTTTTTGCCCCTAAAGTAAGCCTTAGAGAGCTTTTGGCTTCTTTCTCAGAAAGCCCAATTGCAGTGAGTACATGGGAAGGTTCTACTGCTCCTGCGGAACATGCACTCCCCGTGGAAACATATATACCTTCACGGTCCAGAGACATGACCATGATTTCACCATCTACAAATTCAAAACTTATATTCACGTTACCTGGCAGTCTGCAGGTTCTATCTCCATTTAAACTAGCATACGGTATTTTCAAAAGCCCATCTATTAGCTTATCTCGTAAATATATTAGTCTCTTTCTCTCTTCATCCATATTTGAAGCTGCAATCTCCAATGCTTTCGACATACCAACTATACCTGCAATATTTTCTGTACCGGCCCTTCTCCCTCTCTCTTGAGAACCCCCATGAATTAGACTGTCTATCTTAGTTCCCCTTTTTATATAAAGAGCTCCCATACCCTTTGGGCCATAAAATTTATGTGATGCCATCGAGAGCAAATCTATATTCATAGACTGCACATCGATGGGAACATTTCCCACAGCTTGAACTGCATCAGTGTGAAATAGAACTCCCTTTTTCCTGCAGATTTTACCTATATCACTTATTGGCTCTATAGTGCCTATTTCATTATTTGCAAACATAACAGACACAAGTATAGTATCCTTCGTAATTAAATTTTCAAGCTCCTGTAAATCAATTTTTCCAAATTTATCCACAGAGAGATAGCTTACTTTAAAGCCATGATTTTCTAGATATCTACATGTATTCAATACGGCATGATGTTCTATTTTTGTAGTTATTATATGTCTTCCCCTATTTTTATTAGCCAGTGCTACTCCCTTTATAGCCCAATTGTCGGCTTCAGAACCTCCACTTGTAAAAAATATTTCATCTTTATTTGCATTTATAATCTTTGATATACCCTCTCTGGCTTTAGCTATTGCCATTTTAGTTTTTCTTGATATATAATAAACCGAAGAAGGGTTGCCAAAATTCTCAGTAAAATATGGATTCATCTCCGCCAAAACCTCTGGCTTAACAAAGGTGGTAGCTGCATAATCCATATATATTTCTCTCTTCATCGATTGTCCCTCCCATATAATAAAATTTTTATACAGTTTATGCATAAATGTAGTAAGTTACTGCAATATAATAATTCTATTTTTAAATAGAGTTTTTGTCAACATAAGCGAAATTCAAATTATTATAAAATATCTAATTTAGGATAGGAAAGGATTTTATCATATGAAAATAAAAATAGCAGTATATGGAAATAAAGATTCCATTTTATCTGGTATCAACTACTGCAGCTGCAAAGACTCAAGTTGTTTTAAATGTTCAAACTGCTCAAATTGCAAATCCGGCAAAAATGAGAGTTCATCAGACAAATTGATCTTTAGAAGAACTTACGATCTATATGGCAATTTAAAAAATTTTCTAGAAATAAGTGATGTAGCACAAAATATAGATATAAAATTTATAGAATTAAGTAATCTCAATTTTTCAACTGATGATGCTAAGGTAAAAAAAGTTATAGAACAAGGATTTACCCCACCTATAACAGTAATAGACGGCATAATAAGATATTACGGTGGAATTTCCAATATACTTGTTTACAGAGATGTAAAAGAACTTCTAAATTAAATATCAAAGTCGAAATTTCTTCATATCATGCAAAATATATAGACAATATGCATGCCATTTTATATAATTAAAATATAGGTAGCAGAGTAAATATTATGCATAAAGTGTTAGAGAATGGGAGGTTGTCTCTAAACGAAAAGCTTAAATGCATTACATTATTGATTTAAAGCTTATGATATAATATTGCTTCCGCTGTTACATTAAAGGGATCTTGTATTTACCTCTTTTCTCTTTAATGTGACCACATTAAAGAGAAAAGAGGTGTTTCTATTGAAAATCAATTAACTCCTTGTAAAGTTAGATCAAATAAACACTGGAGGTAAAAGATATGAAAAATAGAATGAATACAAAATTTCTCGTTACTACTGCCGTATTTATTGCCATTGCACTTGTCTTAAGATCTTTTTCCATATTAATAGCTGCAGGTGGTATACTCACTATGAGAATAAGTTTTAGTGCCATATTCTATGTAATGCCGGGACTTCTGTTCGGCCCGCTTTATGGCGGAATTGCAGGAGGACTGGTAGATATATTGGGATACATAATAACTCCCATGGGGGCATATATTCCCCTGCTTACCATCACCAATGTAATTGCCGGCTTTTTACCTGCTGTTATATGGAAACGTATTAAGAACACTGAAGAGCATAAAATAATAAATTATTACAATGCATTTTTTATACTCTTATTTCTAATAGGTTTATTCAATTTTATGGTAACAAAACTTGCAGCCCAGTCCTATTTGGGCAAATTATTAATATCACTGGGTACAAAGTCTCAGTATATGGTCGCCGGCTTCATGCTTATAGGCGTTATAGGAATAGTACTGTTTATTATAAATATGTTCATTAAAAAGGGAACTGGAAAAGCCCGTGATTTCATAAACAGCAACTATTTTAAACTGGCCATCTCCCTTGGAATTTCCGGAATTATTGTTTCCACTGCAAATACTTGTATTTTGCTGATATTCACTCCAGCTCTTATGACAAAAGGATTTATGATTATGTGGATACCACGGATAGTACAAACTCTGCTCATGACTATAGTAAATTCCTACATCATATGTATACTTTTGTATTCCTATGAATTATTTGAGGGTAGAATAGTAAAAAAAGCTTAAAACAAAAGGAAATTGTCTCATGGCAAAGTTTGAGACAATTTCTTTTTCTACGCTATAATTTCCGTTATAGCAGCACCTGGTGGAACAATGGGATGAACCCTCTCCTGTCTGTTTATATTACATTCTACTATAACAGGTTTATTTAAATTTAAAGCCTTTACTAAAACTTCTTCCACCTGATCATTGGACTCTATTTTAAAAGCTTCTATACCATAAGCTTTTCCCAATTCCATGAAATTCACGTCCTGTCCAAGCTCTGTGCTTGAAAATCTCTTATTGTAAAACATATCCTGCCATTGATATACCATACCTAAAGCATGGTTATTTAAAAGTAATTGTACAATGGGCAGTTTATATTTTGCCACAGTAGCAAGTTCAACTGAATTCATTTTAAAACTTCCATCTCCTGCTACGTTTATTACCCTTTTGCCGGGGTTTCCTATAGATGCACCTATAGACGCTCCCAATCCATATCCCATAGTTCCAAGTCCCCCGGAAGATATGAATGTACGGGGCTTTAAAAATTTAAAATATTGAGCAGTCCAGATTTGATTTTGTCCTACTTCAGTAGTTATTATACAATCCCCTTTAGTAATTTTATAAAGACAGTTCATTATATATTTAGGACTTAATCTACAATTTTTTTCAAAGGGATCCTTTTCTTCACTTTTCCACTGCTTTATTCTATACATCCACTTTTCATGACTGGCATTTTTCACCTTCTTATTTATCCTTTTGAGTACCTCTCTCACATCTCCTTTTATGGAAATATCCTCACTAATATTTTTGTCAAACTCCCTTGAATCTATATCTATATGAATTATTTTAGCTTTAGGAGCAAAATCCTCCACTTTGCTTATAACTCTATCGCTGAATCTCGCTCCTATGGCTATAAGCAAATCACAATTATTCACAGCATAATTTGAACAGGGATTGCCATGCATGCCCACCATTCCCATATAGCTTTTATTATTTCCTGGAAAAGCTCCAATTCCCATAAGAGAACAGGTAATCGGAGAATCTATTTTTTTAACCAATTCCATAAGTTCTCTTTGAGCTCCAGATATAACTGCACCGCCTCCTGAATATATAACTGGTCTTTCACTATCATCTATCATATCAACTGCTTCATCTAGCCTGTCTTTAAATTCTCTCTGATTAAAGCCTATCTTATTTTTAGATACAGCTAAATCATCTACTTCTGGCTTATACTCAACTTCTGATTCCTGTATATCCTTAGGTATGTCTACGACCACAGGGCCCGGTCTTCCACTGACAGCTACCCTGAAGGCTTCTCTTACAATACCTGCTAAATTTTTTACATCTTCAACCATGTAATTTTTCTTAGTTATAGATGAGGTAATATCCCTGATGTCTACCTCTTGAAAAGAATCTTTTCCAAGTAACTTTAAAGACACCTGTCCCGTAAACACCACAATGGGAACGGAATCTCTATAAGCTGTTGCGATTCCAGTCACTGTATTAGTTGCACCCGGACCCGAAGTTACAATTACTACTCCAGTTTTTCCAGTAGATCTAGCATATCCATCTGCAGCATGAGTAGCCCCTTGCTCATGAGCAGTCATTATATGATTTATATCCTTTGAATTGTACAAAGCATCATATATGGGAAGGACAGTACCTCCAGGATAGCCAAAAACAGTATCCACCCCTTGTTCTGACATACATTTTAATAACACTTCTGCACCCTTTAATTTCATATACAAAGCCCCCTAATTGTTAATTTTTTAACATACTTTATTTTAATTTTATATTTTTTCTTCTTAGACCAGAATGAATTTTTGTGATAATTCTGTAAATTGCATATATTTTCTCAATATATTTTAAAACTAGAATATAAAAAAACCAAACCACTCACCCTGGGGCGAGAGTTTGGTTCGCGGTACCACCCAATTTTTTTCTCAACTACAATAACGGCTTTACCGGTACAGCTTACTTCTATTTCAGCCTACAACTCCAGGGTGATTTTCAATAGTTTATAATCTATGAGCTTTCACCTTATCTCACTCTCTTTAAAATCTTTTACTACCTACTCTTCCCTATCACGGTTTTATATATTTTTAAATTACATTCACAAATTAATTTATTATATGTGACGATAATAATACCTTATGCTCTAAATGTCAATAGTTTTTTTAATTTTTTATTTTTTGTTCATACTTTTTTTAATATTCTATTATCTACATGAGTAAAATAGATACAGATTTTTCCTGTATCTATTTTTTCATACATAATTTATTTTATTATGGCTGAAATATTAAATTACTTTTTCCTGATTATTGTCTTCGGTAATAGTACTGTGTTTGTATCCATATATAAAATAAAGAATTAATCCAAAAGCAAGCCATACTACAAATCTCATCAAAGTTACTTTTTGAAGATGTGCTATTAAGAATGCACAGGATATTACAGCGAGCATAGGAATAACAGGTGAAAATGGAACCTTAAAACTTCTCTCTCTATTAGGTTCTGTCTTCCTTAAAACTATAACAGATGCAGATACTATTATAAACGCTGCCAACGTACCTATGTTGGTCAGTTCTGAAACAATTCCTATTGGAGTAAATCCAGCTACAACCATGGTTATAATACCTACCAGCAATGTACTCTTTACAGGTGTATGAAATTTTAGATTAACGTGTCCAAATACCTTTGGAAGTAGTCCATCTCTAGACATGGCAAATAATATACGAGTCTGTCCAAACATCATAACAATCAAAACTGAAGTTAAACCACAAATTGCACCCACCGAAACCAGTGCCGAACCCCAATTTATACCTACCTGCTGAAGAGCAAAGGCCACAGGAGCTGCTGTCTCCTTAAATTTCAAATATGGAACCATACCTGTTAATATAGCTGATACTACAATATACAATACAGTGCAAATAATCAATGAACTTATAATACCTTTCGGCAAATCTTTCTGAGGATCTTTAACTTCTTCCGCTGCAGTAGAAACTGCATCAAATCCTATATAAGCAAAGAATATCACTGAAGCACCAGCAAAAACCCCATTCCAACCATAAGGCATAAACGGATGCCAATTAGCCGGCTTTACATGTCCTACTCCCAGCACTATGAATAATAATACTACCGCTAATTTTATTCCAACTATTATATTATTTGTAGTAGTACTCTGTTTTACACCTGCTATCAAAATACCAGTTATAAGCACAAGTATAAGTACTGCAGGTAAATTTATTACTCCGCCTTCAAAAGGTGCTTTCGTAATAGCAGCCGGAAGTGTAATTCCCAAGCTTCCCAATATGCTGTTAAAATATCCGCTCCATCCTATGGCCACCGTGCCAATTGCAAACGCATACTCCAGAATTAAATCCCAGCCTATAATCCATGCCCAAAATTCTCCCAGTGCTGCATATCCATAGGTATATGCGCTTCCGGCTACTGGAACCATAGCCGCAATTTCTGAATAGCACAGCGCAGCAAAACCACAGGCTAAACCTGCTATGATGAATGATATTATAAGAGCTGGTCCAGAATAATTTGCTGCCGCTATCCCTGTCAGTACAAATATACCTGTACCTATAATTGCTCCAATGCCAAGCATGGTAAGTTCAAAAGATCCCAATACCTTCTCTAAAGATTCTTTACCTTTAGTTTCTGCTATGAGATTATCTATAGATTTTCTCCTAAATATATCTTTCATAAAGTTATTGCCCCCTCATATATTTTATTGCAACTCAGAATCAAAAAAATTTTTTAATATTCCTATAGGTTTTAATAATTATTAATACTAACTTGAAAACTTAAACAATGCATCGTTTTAATTTGCAATTGCAAATCAACACCATTTTTATAATAAATGAATGTTTTTATTATAATACCACCATTTATTATACAAATCAATATCATTTTATAATTTCTTTTATTATTTTTTTATTGTTTTATCATTTTTTTCGTATTGTATTTATAATCATTTAATTATGTATACGTTTAATGAAATGATATTTTTGGATTTATTCATAAATTCTATTCAAATTTACAGAATCTATTATGTCAATATACTAAGAATCATTAAACCTCACAAAAATTTATTATTGCATATATATTTTTTTATGGATTATTATATATAGAATAAATATTTATAAAAATATTTATAAAATTAAGAAATATCTTATCTATTTAATTTTTATCATAAATTGAACTTTTAAATATCCATTTCAATAATTTTACCCTATATTTAAAATGAATAAGTCAAACTTATCTTATATGAAAAAAATTTTAAGTTAAACTTCTATAATAAAATTTATTCTAAGAATAATTATATTGAAATATTTATTACATTCTTATCTTATAAATGCAATTTCATAATAAAAAAATACCAAATAATTTGAATATATTTTAAACAAACACATAAATTACCTTCAACTGTATTTTTATAACATAACTTAAAAAGAGATATACCAAAAATATTTTTGATATATCTCCAAACTGTGTTCTCATAAAATATAACCTAATTTTGCCGCTGCATCTTAATGGATCAATTTTCATGATACCATCATGCTACTTACACAGATTAAGTATTTTTATTATATCCTCTTTCCCTATTTTTACAAATTGGCCTACTGTATTTGCACCATTATCCGTACATTTACTTGCCATTTCTTCTATTTTATCCTCAGGTATATTTCCCTCTTTCAAACTCGTAGGAAGACCCATGGATTTAAAGAATGCAGTAAGTCTTCTTATACCTTCCAGTGCGATATCTCCAGGAGAATTATAGGAAAGATCCACATCCCAGACTCTCACTGCAAATTGTACAAACCTGTTCATATCATGTTTATAGACATATTTCATCCATCCAGGAAAAACAATTGCAAGTCCTGCCCCATGGGCGATATCAGTTTCCCCACTCAGTTCATGTTCAATTTTATGAGATGCCCAATCTCCAATTCTTCCTGTACTCAATATATCATTGTGAGCTATAGTACCGCTCCACATTATCTCTGCCCTGGCATCATAATTTTCTGGTTCCTTCAAAACTATAGGTGCATTATTTATAACAGTTCTGAGAGCAGCTTCACAAAGTCTATCGGTAAGATCCACATGTTTCACATTTGTAAAGTATCTTTCCATTATATGTGCCATAATGTCAGCAGCACCACAGGCAGTCTGATATGCTGGAAGTGTAAACGTAAGCTCTGGATTCATGATTGAAAATACAGGCCTTATAAGCACCGTATTCAATCCTTTTTTATACCATCCATCTTCATTCATTATTACAGAACTATTGCTGGCTTCAGTTCCTGTAGCAGGCAGTGTTATTACAACACCTACAGGCAGTGATTCCTTTACCTGGGCTTTCCCGCAGTAGAAATCCCATACATCTCCATCATATGGTACTCCTACTCCAATTGCCTTGGCAGTGTCTGCGGCACTTCCTCCACCTACTGACAATATAAATTTTATATCATTTTCCCTGCAGATTTTTATACCCTCTTTAACGGGCCCCAATCTAGGATTAGGTTTTATCCCCGGAAGTTCTATAAATTCAATTCCATTTTTCTTCAAGGATTTTACTACTCTGTCATAGAGTCCAGATCTTTTTATACTCCCTCCGCCATAGCAAAAAAGAATTTTTTTAGATTTAGAATACTCTTTTACTTTGCTTCCAACAAATCTTTCAGTATTTCTGCCGAAAATAATTTCTGTAGCATTCTTAAAAATAAAATTCTCCATACAACATCCTCCTCGTCAAATTTTTCTAAATACATCCATTAACATTTTAACACTTACTTCTAAATAATTATAGATATAAACTTAAAAGCAGCAGCTTATTTTAATTTTAATTTAGAAAGCGCCTCCGCTAATGATGAGTTTATAGGTTTCTCGTTTTCTTTTTTTATTTTCTTCATATATTTTGAAACATCTTTTCTATTTAATTTATTCTCAGATTCTTTAAATCTTTTATTAAATAAGTCAGCTTTTTCTCTAAAACTACAATTAGGACATACATATATTTTCCCCTGGCCTTCTCCTCTGAGTTCAAGTTTTTTATGACATTCAGGGCATCTTACATTGGTAAATCTGCTTATATTTTCCCTATAGCCGCACTCTCTATCCTGACAGATATACATCATTCCACTCTTTCCCTTTACCTGAAGCATGTATTTGCCGCAGTGAGGGCATTTCTTGCCTGTAACATTGTCATACACAAATTTATCTTTACTTTTCTTTACATCTTCCACCAATCTCACTGCATACTTTCTCATCTTCTTTGAAAATATATCTGGTTTTTCATTACCTGTACTTATATCTTCAAGTTCTTTTTCCCATTTAGCTGTCATAAGAGGTGATTTAAGTCCTTCTGGAACTAAATCCACAAGCTGTTTTCCCTTGGATGTCGGAACAATTTCCCTACCTCTTTTTTCCACATAAAACATATTAAATAGTTTCTCTATTATGTCTGCCCTAGTGGCCACAGTTCCTATACCTCCAGTTTCTCCAAGAGTTTTGGCACTTTCACTGTCCAATTTCACATATTTTTGGGGATTTTCCATGGCCGATAAAAGAGTGGCCTCATTAAACCTGGCAGGCGGTTTGGTTTGAAGTTTGTTCAATTCCACAGCCCTTATATTTACGATATCACCCTTTTTTACTTTTGGAAGCAACTGGCTGTCTTTTTCACCTTCTGCCTCCATTCCGGCTCCCCTCTCATATACCATTTTCCACCCTTTGGATTTTACTACATTCCCCACGGCTGTAAACAATTCTCCAGCAATATCTGCTTTTACAGAAGTTTGAACATACTCATAAGGAGGAAGCATAACTGCTAAAAATCTTTTTACAACCAGATCGTATATATTCATTTCTTCAGTACTCAATCTAGACAGCTGCACTCTTTCTTCCGTGGGAATTATGGCATGGTGATCTCCAATTTTGCCATTATCCACAAACCCTTTATGGGCATTTATTTTTTTACTCATTATCCGATCTGCAAATTTTTTATAACTTCCCAATGAAATAGCTTTCAATCTTTCAGGTATAGTTTCAAACACATCTGTAGAAATATACCTGGAATCAGTTCTTGGATAAGTCAATATCTTATAGTTTTCATAAAGTCTCTGCATTATTGAAAGTGTCTCTTTAGCTGAATAGTTGAATATCCTGTTGGCATCTCTCTGAAGTTCAGTTAGATCATACAGGGCCGGTGAAAATTTTCTTTTGTCATTTTCCACTACATCAACTACAGTACAAATCTTACCATTGATTTTCTTTACAATGCCATCTGCCTTGTCTTTATTAAAGATATTTGCCCTGCCGCTTTTTCTATCAACCCATTTCAATTTAAACTTATCGGATTTAGCAGTGATTTCATAATAATCCTTAGGTTTAAAATCATTTATTTCTTTTTCTCTGTTAACTATCATGGCCAGAGTTGCAGACTGTACTCTCCCTGCAGTAAGCTGTGCATTATATTTGCAAGTGAGGGCCCGGGTTATGTTAAGTCCTACCACCCAGTCCGCTTCTGCCCTGCACTGTGCAGCTCTATACAGATTATCATATTTAGAAGAAGGTTTTAAATTTTTAAATCCATTTATTATGGATTTATCCGTCTGTGAGGATATCCATAACCTTTTAAGAGGTTTTTTTATTCTGGCCTTTTCTATTATCCACCTGGCTACCAGTTCTCCTTCCCTTCCAGAATCCGTGGCAATTACTATTTCCCCTATATCCTTTCTATTCATCTGAGCCTTAACTATATTAAACTGTTTTCCGCTTTGCTTTATAACTACCAGCTTTAATTTTTCTGGAAGCATCGGCAGGTCTTCCAGGTTCCAATTCTTATATTTTTCACTGTAGACTTCCGGATCCGCCAATGTTACCAAATGCCCGAGTGCCCAGGTCACTACATATCTGTCTCCCTCCAGATAGCCCGAGTTTTTTCTATTACACCTAAGTACCCTAGCCAAATCCCTTCCTACAGAAGGCTTTTCAGCCAATACCAATATTTTGCTCATACTTATTTCCTTTCATCATAGATTAAACTTCAAAAAATTAGAGATAGCATTTCCAAACTATCCCTTATTCTATCTATTTTATTATAATATTTATAATGGTTATTTACAAGCTAAAAGGCTGCAACCCGTCCGTTACTACTAATAAAAAAATACTACCCATCTATAAACGGATAGTATTTTTTCACTTCAACAATTGCATACAAAATTTGACTCTTATCACTGCTTTTTTTAAAACACAAGATATAAGAAATTTTTAGTTCTAGATTATTTTTCTCAGTTTTTCCGATGATTTGACATAATCACACAAATTCATATATTTTACTTTCAATTTATACACAGTATAGTTCTTTAAGTTTCCATTTCGAATATATTTCCCCTTATTTTTACCGCCTAAGGCCTTGAATACTCTATAAATTTCAGTAGAATATATTATTTTAGTCAATTTTCCAGAAACACATATTCTCTTAAACATCTTATACTTCTCAATTTTACTTTGAAAGTAAACATTGACTATAGAATCATTTTCAACATTCCCGATATCCTTATCTACAATAAAATATATATCTGTACAATCATTTATAAATTCAGCTATATTTATAATATATTTTTTATCAGTTTTATCCAATGTTATAAAATATGCCTTCTGGGACTGATCTATATATTTCATCGCATCATTTAATATTGCACTCATTTTCATACCCCTTTCCCACTAATATTTGCCGCAATATTTATAATATTGATTTTATCTTTATGCTATTAAAAAAAGATTAAATCTTACTTATTCGCAGAATTCAATCCTTACGGATAAGTTCAACTTAACCTCTAGTTTTCTAGTTAGTCAACTAAAATATTAAATTTACTCATAGAGTCAAAAAACTTCCTATGGAGAAACCACAGGAAGTTATATCCTTTCATTTCTCATCTCTCAGGTTAACCTGCTGGAATTGGCACCATTGAATAATATAAATTCAGGTTGCCGGGTATCATAGGGCCAGTCCCTCCACCTCTCTTGATAAGAATCAATATTTAATTATTACAATTATATATTACAATTATCAAAGTATTTTGTCAATACTAATTTTTATTTTTGTGTTATTAATTTGTAATAATGTCACCTAGGAAGCTGCCGTTTGTTTATCATCTGTTGACCTGTCATGCACATTCCAGGTAAAGCTCAAGAATATTATAGACAAAATGCAGGATACCATAAGAAGAATAAATCCTCCATTCCAGCTGAATTTATCCACTATACTTCCCATAGCTACCTCAGCCAGGACCTCGCCTCCCATATATCCAAATAAACCTGTAAATCCAGCCGCAGTTCCCGATGCGTTTTTAGGTACCAAATCCAGTGCACTTACTCCTATAAGCATAACAGGACCATATATAAGCGCTCCAATAGATGCCAAAGCACAGTTAATTGCTATTGGGTTACTACTCTTCCAATATACAAATACTGCTATAGTTACACCTATCATGCATATTATTCCTATAGGTGCACGTCTCCCATGAAATACTTTATCACTTATCCAGCCCACTATTATTGTTCCAGGTATGGCCGCATATTCAAAAAGCGCAAAGGCAATGGAAGAGCTTCTAGTATCAAAATTTCTCACTTCCTTCAAATAAGTGGGAACCCAATTTATAACTCCATACCTTACAAGGTATACAAATATATTTGCTATGGCAATGTACCAGAGAAATTTATTATTCAGAACATATTTAAACAGTATCTCCTTACCTGTCATCTGTCTCTCCCTGTCATCTACATTTACATCAGGGTAATCATTTTTATACTCTTCTATAGGTGGAAGGCCAACGGACTGAGGCATGTCCCTGGCAAATATAATAAATAATATTCCCCCAACTATTGCAATAATTGCAGGCAGGTAAAAGACGCCCTTCCAATTTCCGAAAATAGAAACTCCTACCATAGCTATAACTGCTATAGTACCTCCTCCTACATTGTGTGCAGTGTTCCAAATGGACATTTTCACTCCACGTTCTCTATCTGAGAACCAATGGGTCATAGTCCTTCCGCAGGGAGGCCATCCCATTCCCTGAAACCATCCATTTAATAACATCAATATAAACATCAAGGTTATACTGGACGTAATAGGGAAAAAGAGATTTACAACTCCTGAGGTTATAAGTCCTAAAGCTAGAAAATATCTGGGATTTGCTCTGTCTGAAACATTTCCCATTACAAATTTGCTTATTCCATAGGCAAGCCCAAGAGCTGAAGCCACAAATCCCAACTCAGTCTTTGTAAATCCCTCTTGTATCAAATAAGTCTTTGCCAATGCAAAATTACTTCTCACAAAATAATAGATCATATACCCTACATATATACTTATAAAAACCTGGATCCTGTACCTTTTATACTGTCTATCTATCTGATCTTCCGGGAGCCTTTGTATATGGGGTGCCGGTTTAAGTACATCAAACATTTTAAACATTCCTCCTTACATATATCAAATATCAAATTTCCTCTAAATACCTATTCTCCATATATCTGTCTCTATTATGAATATTCCATGTAAGAGACAAAAAAAGTGTTCCAAGTACACAAGAGCTTATAATTATCATAAAAAATGCTGTCCATCCATAATACTGTATGCTTTTGCCAATCACAATTCCTCCAAAGGTAGTTCCAAATAAATATCCAAATAATCCTGTAAATCCTCCTGCAGCCCCTGCTGCCTTTTTGGGTACCAAGTCTATAGCCGCAACTCCTATGAGAGTCACTGGAATATAAATCAAAAGTCCCGTAATAAAAAGTGCCATTATATCAACTACATAGTTTCCAGCAGGATTCATCCAGTAAACCATTACAGCCAGCATTACAAGAAGCATCGACATTGTGGAAACAGGTCCCCGTCTTCCTTTAAATGTTATATCACTTAATTTTCCTGCAAAAATGACTCCAGGTATTCCTGCATATTCATAGAAAAAATAAAACCAATTTGTAAGATTCTGTGACAGCCCCTTTACTGTAGTAAGGTATACAGCACACCAATCAAGTATACTGTATCTCACTATATATACAAATATATTTGCAAAGGCAAGACACCATAGATATTTATTATTGAGAATATATTTAAAAAGTATTTCCTTTACTGAAAGCTCCCTTTCCCTATTATCAACTTTGGCACAGCAGTAATAGTCGTTTTTATATTCTTCTATAGGAGGCAATCCACATGAAACAGGATCCTCCCTCATAAATATAAAACAAAATATTCCTATCAATATAGCAGTTACTGCTGGAAAATAGAATATACCCTTCCAGCTGCCAAATATAGCTATTCCAACTACGGTCAAAGGAGCAATAATTCCATTAGCCAGATTATGTGAGATATTCCACGTACACATTTTTGTACCCCTCTCCCCATCTGAAAACCAGTGGGAAAGAGTTTTTCCGCAGGCCGGCCATCCCATGCCCTGGAAATATCCATTTAAAAATATAAGAAACAGCATAAATTTGAAACTATCAGCAAGGGGAAGTAACATATTGACCACTGCAGATAGTATTATACCCACAGATAAAAAAACTCTGGGGCTGCTTTTGTCCGATACAATCCCCATTAAAAATTTACTTATGCCGTAACTTGCAGAGAGAACAGACATTAAAATCCCCACTTGTGCCGTATCAAACCCTTCCTGTAATAAATAAGGTGCTGCCAGAGGGAAATTTTTCCTCACAAAGTAATATCCTGCATAACCTATAAATATGCTTATCATAAGTTGTTTTCTAAGTTTTTCATATTTACAGAATGTACTTTCCTGTGTTTTAAAAGAAGATTTACGATTTAATTTCTTAAGCATGCTTATCATAATTTTTCTCCAATTGAATAATATATTATTGTATACAATAAGTCTTAACAATATTAACATTATTAACATTGTTAACACAATTAACATTATAGGATAGTTTTTCCTTATAGTCAATATATTTATGCATTCAAAGGCAATTTAATTATGAATTCACTGCCTTTGTTCAACTGACTCTTTAAATATATTTTCCCATTAAATTCATCGACTATATGCTTCACTATAGCAAGTCCAAGTCCTGTACCGCCTTCAGACCGGCTTCTTGACTTCTCAACTCTGTAAAACCTCTCAAATATTCTCGGTATATCTTTTTCTGGAATTCCCACTCCATTATCCTTTATGCTTATATATGCAAATTTCTCCCTAGGCTCTGCCATTATCTTTATGTTCCCTCCACATTGCGTATATTTAAGAGCATTATCCAAAATATTTATTATCATCTGTCTGAACCAATCCCTGCTGCATAAATTAATTGAAAAATTTTTAACGGTTAAAATATCTATACTGATGTTTTTATTCATCGATCTATTTTTAAACATATACACTATTTCATCCAATTCCCTGTAGATATTTACCTTATCCATACTGGTATAATATTTTTTGCTTTCAAGCTTTGATAAAAGAAGTATATCATCTATCAACCTCTTTAATCTGTGCAGTTCACCATTTATTATATCTAAAAAACGGACTTGATTTTTATTATTACATCTATCATTCGAATTAACATTTTTAGACAGTGTCTGAGTAAAGCCCATTATGGTAGTAAGGGGAGTTTTAAGCTCATGGGAAGCATTTACAAAAAACTCACTTCTAAGCTCCTCAAGTCTTTTTATCTCTGTAACATCTTCAAATACTATAATTATATTTTTACCATTTCTATTACAATTCAAATCATACTTTATCAAATTAGTAGTTACTTTAAAGATTTTTCCCTTAATCAGTGAAATTTCTCTCTGATTATATTTCCCTGTACCAAAAGTACATTTTATCATTTTCAAAAGTTCTTTTGAGTTTATAATATCTTTTAAATTTATTTTTCCCACGTTTGATTCCTTTATATTAAACATACTCTCTACAGTTGGATTTAAAAGCATTACATTCAATTTTTCATTCATTACCATTATACCGTGAACTATACTGTTTAATATAGAATTCAATTCTATATTCTTGTTATTCAATTCAACTATTGCACTATTTACACTCAAGGACATATTATTAAAACTTTCCGCAAGTTCCTGAAGCTCATCATTAGTATTTATCTTGACTCTGAATTTAAAGTTTCCCCTGGATATCTTTTTGGTAGCCATATTTAGTATATTTATAGGCTCCATCAAATTGTTCAAGAAAAAAAATCCAATTACAATCGCAATTATAGTGCCCATAAGTATTGATATCAAAATACAGCTTAAAAAGGCTCTGTTTAGATTATCAAATTCCTTTAGAGGTACAGAAAGCCTTATAATTATATTTTTACCCTGTATTTTCAAGGGCCTCACTGCCAGAAAAAAACTTTTTTGTTTTGTGTTTTCATCAATTCTTTCATTCACTGCAATATCATCATTAAAACAATTTTGTATTTCAAGTTTATCCATTTGATTTTTCCCAACCAGATTGACACCTGCCGAATCTGCAATTATATTGCCTTTTCCATCTAAAAACGTAACTTCGTTTCCTATCTGAGAAGAAAATTTTTTTGCTATTAAGTAATAATCTATGCTTTCCGCAGTGTCAGCATAACTCATCAGAGCACTTGTAATTAACTTTTCATTCACAATAAGTCTTTCTCTCATGTTTTTCATATAATAAGTTCTTAGAGAACTCAATGCCAGAGCTCCAGTTATTATTGAGCCAACCAAAAGCAGAATTATATATGTACCAAATAATTTTCTTTTCATAAATTCACCTACTTGATCATATAACCCAGTCCTCTAACGGTCTCTATATATTCAGGAAATTTGTCATTATCTTCCAGCTTTTTCCTCAATTTTCTAATATGGACGTCCAAAGTTCTTGAATCATTCAATTTTGAGCATCCCCATACTTCTTTTATTATCATATCTCTCGAAACAATATTTCCCCTGTTTTTGGCAAGCATCTGCAGCAGTTTAAATTCTCTCAGGGTAAATTCTATTTTCCTGCCGTTTTTGGTCACTTCATATTTGTCATTGTCTATAATAATGTTCCCAATTTTTATTATATTTCTATTTTTTATATCATTTTCCGGTACTCTTCTGAGTACAGCATCTATCCTGGCCAGAAGCTCATTTACACTGAAAGGTTTTGTTATATAGTCGTCACCACCAAGTTTCAATCCTACAATCTTATCGTTTTCTTCTTTTCTTACAGTTAACATTATTATGGGGATCTTACTGGTAACCGGATTCTTTCTTATGCGTCTACATACTTCAAATCCATCAATTCCTGGAAGCATTATATCCAGAATTATTATATTTGGAAGTTCTTCCTCTGCAATTTTAACTGCATCCAAACCATTATAACAACATTTAACTTGAAATCTGTCTTCCAAATTGACTTTTATAAGTTCTGTAATATTAACCTCATCATCAACTATCAATGCTTTCTTCATATTTATCTCCCTCTAAAAACACAATTTTAAATATCAACTTCATTAATAAAATAAATTTAAACCCTATACCCCCTAAAATAAGGGCTATAGGGTTATCCAATATTCCCTATTACTATTTTAAATTTTGGAAATTATTTTGTCAAATACTTCAATGACACAAATTTTTAAGAATGTTATGCAATCTGATGTTTATGTTTTCAATACTTATCTCTTTTCAATCGCCACAAGTATCGGCGGACAATTGATCTGATTTTCAAAGGATATTTTGACTACATTATATTTTTTTTGATCCAGGGTTTTCACATAACTTTCCAGTGCACCCTTTTCAATCTTCCCCTGCTCGTGCCCATAGTACACTACTAAAATTACAACTCCATTTTGCTGAAGCAATTCAAGCGATTTTTCAACAGCAGCCAGTGTAGTTTCCGCCCTGGTGGTAATATCGTGATTCCCGCCGGGAAGATATCCCAAGTTAAAGATAATGAGTTTTACTTTTTCATGTATATATCTGTCCATGTTTTCATGTCCGTCATCTATAAGCTTCACCTGCTTCGACAAATTTCTCTCATCTATATTCTTTCTCGTAATGTCAACTGCCTCTCTCTGTATATCAAAGGCATACACTTTCCCCGAAGTACCTACAAGTTTCGCCAAAAGCACAGTATCAATGCCCTTTCCCATGGTGGCATCCACTGCAATATCTCCCTCGTCTAATTTTTTCATACATATATTTTTGGCAAGATCAACTGCATTAGTAAAATAGTTCTTAGTCATAATCATCAACTTCCCTTATTTTATATACTGTTAATAATTATACTATAAATTTTATCTAAAAAATCCAAAATTATACTTGCACAATTAATAAAATTATGGTGTAATTTACTTAAGGTTAAACAGGGAAATTTACTATTGAAGACAAAGAAAAAAGAAAAGTCGGAAGACCTGTTAAAAATCAATTAGAAGACGATAAGGAAT
This sequence comes from Clostridium aromativorans, assembly GCF_020908015.1. Taxonomy (NCBI): domain Bacteria; kingdom Bacillati; phylum Bacillota; class Clostridia; order Eubacteriales; family Clostridiaceae; genus Clostridium; species Clostridium aromativorans. The sequence goes on along the minus strand of NZ_JAJJPB010000013.1, from coordinate 36,295 downwards.
ATACTTACAGTATAATTTGGTTAAAAATAATGCAGTATTTAGGATTAAGTGAAGATATTTTTATAGACGGTGATGTATAAAGTATATGAACTCAATCATGAAAATATATATAAAAAGTATAAATTAATCTGCGAAATATAAGTTAAAATGTTAGTGTGGTGAATTATTTCATGAAGTTAGGTGAAAAAATTAGGAAATTGCGTAAAGAAAAAAAAATCAGTATTGCACAGCTTGCTGAAATGTCAAAATTAAGCACTGGGTTAATTAGTCAGATGGAAAGAGATCTAACAGTACCTTCTGTAGGATCACTTTGGGAGGTAGCAAAGGCATTAAATGTACATATAAATTACTTTTTCGATGAATATAATAATGATAATTTTATTATTAAAAGAGATGAGAGGAAAAAAATAATTTTGCCCAATTCAAATATTACTTATGAGCTTTTAAGTCCAAATACAAGACAAAAACTAGAAGTATTAATGGTAAATATCGAGCCAGGTATGTGCAGTTCTTATGAACAAATTTCTCACGAAGGCGAGGAATGTGGCTACATGATTAAAGGTATCATGAAAGTAAAATGGGGCTCTAAGGAATTTGTTATATCTGAAGGTGATAGCATTTACTATGATAGTACAACACCACATAGATTTGTTAATATCGGCAATGAAACTGCAATTTCTATTTGGTCGATGACACCCGCAAGTTATTAAAATCAAATAAAGTTAAATAGCCTCGGCTTAATACTCCATTAAGCTGAGGCTATTTAACTTTATTTTAATATTTTTATATTTCCAATTTAATTTTTTGCAAAAGAAAAAATAATTCAAAAAAATGAAATATTTTTGAAAAATAAAGAAGGATTTTTTTATATTAATGAAGAATATGTTATAAAACAGTATATTTATTTCAATATACTGAAAGTTATTATTTCAATATATTGAAATAATAACTTATAAAAAGAAGGGAGAGAAAAGCTTTTTAATATCTTAAATAAAATATTAGAGGAGTGAAAAAAATGTCAGAAAAAGCTAAAGAAGCTAATAAAAAACTAACTGTAATACCATTGGCATTAATGTGCGTTACATCAGTATTTATGTTTCCGAATATTCCTAGAGCATTTCTGCTTATGGGCTATGCAGCAATCCCATGGTATATATTAGCTGCAATAACATTTCTGGTTCCATTTGCATTTATGGTTGCAGAATATGGTGCCGCATTTAAAAAAGAAAAAGGTGGTATTTATTCATGGCTTGAAAAAGTTGTTGGCGCCAAATATGCATTTATTTCCATATTTATGTGGTATGTTGGCTGGCTAGTGTGGATAACGCTGACTTCTAATTCAATATGGGTTCATTTTTCAACTATGCTTTTGGGTAAAGACACAACTTCAAATTGGTCTTTCTTGGGATTAAATGCAACTCATACTTTGGGACTATTAACTATAGTATTTGTTTTTGCATTAACTTTTACGGCAACTAAAGGTTTAGACAAAATAATAAAAATAACTTCCCTAGGAGGTATTTCAGTAGCGTTTATCAATATAGTTGCTTATATTGGTGCGATAATAGTATTTATACTAAATCATGGGCATTTAGCTCAGGCTATTAATGCGCAGGCACTTGTTCATTCACCTAACCCTGGTTATCAATCAGTTGTATCAATAATATCTTTTATATCTTTTGCAATACTTGCTTATGCTGGTATTGAAGTAGTTGCAGGCGTTACAGACCAAACGGAGAATGCTGAAAAGAACTTCCCAAAAGGTGTTTTAATCGGTGCTGCCTTTATTGCAGTCTGCTATGCTCTGGGCATATTTGCAGTTGGCATATTTACCAGCTGGACTGGTGTATTAGGTGGAAAAGATGTAAATATGGTCAACGTAACAATTATTATTATGAATAACTTAGGCGTTGAAATAGGTAAAGGATTATCATTAAGTACGGCTGCTTCAATATCACTCGGTAACTGGTTAGGGCGATTTGTTGGATTATCATTATTTCTAACTTATCTTGGTGCTTTAGTTTCATACTCATATTCACCTATAAAGCAGTTGGTGGAAGGAACTCCAAAGGAATTATGGCCTGGAAACCTGTCACAGATTAAAGATGGTCTTCCTAAAAATGCCATGTGGATCCAATGCATTATTATTATCCTTTTCATATTATTTGTAAGTTTAGGAGGACAAGGAGCATCTGCTTTCTTTGACAAACTGGTACTGATGACTAATGTTGCTACTACATTGCCATATATATTCATCGCAGGTGCATTTGCTAAATTTAAGAAGAATGAAGAAATTGAGAAGCCATTTGTAGTGTACAAAAATTATAAGAGTTCACTGATATGGACAATAATAGTAACAGCTACAGTTTTAATAGCTAATGTAGCAGTAATAATTAAACCTGCATTAACAAAAGGAGACTTTGCATCATCATTATGGATGATAGCCGGGCCTGCAATATTTGCAGTAGTTGCATTATTGATGTACGGAAGATATGAAAATATAATGAAAGGAAAAGGAAATTTACCTATATAATAAAGAAGATACAAAAGCATAATGTAAAATATATTTAACAGGAGGAAAATTTAAGTGAAAACATTTAAGGTATTTGATGCTCATTCTGACATACTAGCTGATGTTACTGATAAAAGAATGAAAGGCAAAAAAAACATATTGCGGAACTATCATATTGGTAGATTGCAAAAGGGCAATGTAAATGGCATATTATTGGCAGTTTGGATTGATCCTCCATATGTTAACAATCCTACTAAAAGAATGATGGACATTTTAGCAGCAACCTGTGAAGAAATAGGGGATATGAAAGATTGTGCAGCTGTTGCAGAAAATGCTCAGGATATTAGAAATATACAGGCCTCGGGGAAACTTGCTATTGTTTTAGGAATGGAAGGACTCAGCGGATTAAAAGGAAATGTTGATGTTTTAAGCATGCTTTACCGTTTAGGAATAAGACATGCTATGCTGACTTGGAATGAAGAAAATGAATTTGCTACAGGTGTTAAAAGTCCTAATAAAGAACGTGGAGTTACTAAAATCGGATTTGAAGCGCTTACAAAGATGGAAAATTTAGGCATATTAATAGATACATCTCATGCAAATGAAAAAACTTTTTGGGACATATATGAAAAAACGACAAAACCTTTTATCGCTTCCCATTCTAACGTTTATAATATTTGTAATACAGAACGTAATTTAAAGGATGATCAAATTAAAGCAATTGCAGAGAGAAAAGGCGTGATTGGGATGAATTCATGGGCAGGTTTTATTGACAAACAAAAACCCTGTGTTGAAAAATTAGCAGATCATATAGACTACATTACAGATTTAGTCGGCATCGATTATATTAGCTTCGGATTCGATTTTTGTGATTTTCTAAATTCAGATGCAATGTCATTCAGTAAAAACGGTAATGGTGCAACACCTGGTCTAGAAGATGCATCTAAAATACCTAACTTAATAAACATTTTAATTAAAAGAGGTTATAAATCTGAAGATATAGAAAAGATAGCTTATAAAAACATAATGAGAGTATTGGAAGATGTATTAAATTAATTAGTAATAGGCTGTACCTAGATTTGTGTAAATCAAATCCAGGTACGTTATTTTTATGTATGTATAAGCTGAAATAATGTTTTTTTAATTTACAGACTTTTTTCACAGTCCTCTCCCATCCAGCTCTCTTGTTGTATTCTTTGTCCTACTTTCATCTATATATGCTCCTTTATATATGCTCCTTGACTTCGGCTTCGGGATTGAGTCTTACATCTTTTAAGGCCCACTTTTTAAATTCCTGATATCCGGTTCTGTCCACAATATATCCCACATGTTCTTTCCCACCGGGAGCATTTTTATCAATATAGTTTTCTATATAGTCATAGGTATTTAAAATTATCCTTACTATACTGTTTTCATCATCTATCCATTTGATGAATTCACGGCCGATTCTGGGATCCTTTTTGCCGGTTCTTCCCATTATAACCAGCTTGTAATATTTTTTACCACTTCTTGTCCATGCACCTGCCGGACATTTGCCCACACATTCCCCGCAGCCTATACACTTGCTGTCATCTCTCACCACTTTGAAATTTTCAAAGCTGAGGGCATCTGCAGACCTGAGCCTGCAGTTGCTGACACAGGACTTGCAGCCTATACACCTGTAGCTGTCATACTGCGGCTCCGTCATGCCTATGATCCCAAAATCATGCATCCTGGCCTTTATACAGTCATTAGGACACCCTGTAAGGGCAATCTTCACATGATAGTCATTGGGAAATATGGCCTTTTCTATTTTTTTTGCAAAAGAGGTGGTATCGTAATTTGCAAAAGGACACACCCTGCTGCCTATACAGGCGCAGACATTTCTCGTACCTGAAGCCTGATACCCTCCATTCACATTACTCTGATTTATTCCAAGCCCTTCAATAACAGGCTGTATGAGTTTATTTATCAGGGCTATGTTCTTCATGTCAATTCCGGGTATTTCAAACCCCTGCCTGGTTGTAATATGAATTGTACCATTTCCATATTCCTCTGAAATTTTTTGGAGCATGGTAAAATACTCCGCCTTAATATGTCCTCCCGGCACTCTTATCCTTATGGCAGTTTTACCTCTTTCCTTGGTTACCCTGAATGCATTTTTTTTCAAGACTTTTGTATTGATGTCCATAACTTACCCTCCTTTTCTAATCCACCAGGTGTTTGGCCTTCACATAGTTAAATACCGGACCTTCCAGACATATATAGGTGTCATTCATCCTGCAGTGACCGCACTTTCCCAAACCGCAGCACATTTTTCTCTCATAGGAAACCCAAATATTTTCTTCACTGATTCCCTTCTTTAAAAATTCCTCTATGGTAAATTTCATCATCATCGGGGGACCGACTACAATAACCTGCGCCTGCTTTAAATTTTCAACGGGAAGATCCTCTATATATTTTGTAACAAGCCCTACATTTCCATGGTAATCTTCACCTGCTCTGTCCACAGTTAAAATCACATTGGCATTTTTACTCCACTTTTCTATATTGTCTCTGAACAAAATGTCCTCCGGAGACTTGAAACCCACAATCACATTGAGGTTTGTGACTTCATCCCTATTATAGGCAAAATAATCTATTATGCCTTTTACAGAGGCTGTACCCGTCCCTCCTGCAGCTACCACCAGTTCTCTGTGCTTATACAAATTCACATCAAAGCCATTTCCATAGGGGCCTCTCATGAAAAGCCTGTCTCCTTTGAAGAAACTGTGAATTATGTCTGTAACTCTGCCCACACGCCTTATGGTGAGATCTACATAGTCCTTTCCTATTTCACATACGGATATAGGTGCCTCCCCATATTTGGGAATTGAAACTTCAAAGAACTGTCCAGGCCTTACTTCCCCTGAAAACTCCATTCTAAAGGTGTAGTCAATATCAGTGTGCTTTTTTATATCAATTATTCTGCTTGCCTCTGGCAAATACATATTTTCCATTTATATCACCTCACTGCATCATTTAATTTATTCACACAATTTGAAAAAGATATATATTCGGGACATACATCATCACATCTTCCGCACCCTACACACATGTTATATCCAAATCTCTTTTTAAAATCATAGACCTTGTGCATTACCTTGAACCTCATTCTATCACCCTTGTCCTGCCTGAAGCTGTGCCCTCCGGCTATATCCGTATATCCGTCTACCTGACAGGATGCCCATACTCTCCTTCTTTCACCCGTGTTTTTATTATCCCTGTAAAAAATATCCTGCATGGAAAAACACGTACAGGTTCCGCACACCAGGTTGCACCTTCCACAGGCAATGCATCTCCTAGAATATTCCTTCCACATAGAATTGTTGAAAATACTTTCATCTATATTTTCAGGAATATTCACTTTTACCTCATTGGATTTTACAAAACAGGGGTTTACATCACACTGCTTTACGTCCTTAAAATAGCCTTCAAAACTCTTGTCTCTGCATTCTATAAAGACTTTGTCATCTCTACATCTCACAAATAGATCATATTCCCGGGTGGTATTGCACCCCATGCTGCAGCAAAAACAATTCTCAAAGCTGTGTTCACATTCCATAAGCACAAATTTAACTTTATCCCGCAGCTTTTTATAATAGACATCCTCGGAACCATTTCTCAAATAAATTTCATCAATCCTCTTTATGGCATGAATGTCACAGCTCCTTAAAAAAATCAGTATTTTCTTGTCATCTGTACCGGGCTCTTTTACAGAATCTTCAGTGAAATAAAATAATGTCTGGGTAATCGGGAGCAGTACTTCCTTAGGCGAAAAGTCAGACTTGGCATTAAATTCTATTTCTTCAATGGTATTCACCTGCCCGTATCTTACTGAATCCGTATCAGAAAACCTTCCCCTGCCCTTCAGTTTCACTGGAGCATATACTCTGCAGTTTTCTCGTAATTTCCTCAAGAAACAGTTAAATCCTTCGGTATCAGTTACAAAACCCATTTCTCATTTTCCTCCTTAAAATATTGATACAAAGATTGCCATATATTTAACATAGCATAAATACAAAAAATAAAGCGTGATATAAATCACGCTTCAGTAAAAAACTGTGTTTGCATTAAACGTTACAAACACAGTTTTGGTTTCTCCTTATTTTATATTGTGAAATCTCATCAGCAGGCTAAATTCCCCTAAAATATACAGACAGGGCTTCCGGATCTACAACTACTATCCTTTTATTTTGAAATTTGATCATTCCCTTTTTCTTAAAACCATTCATACATCTTGAGACAGTCTCCCTGGTACTGCCAAGCATATCTGCCAGATAGGTTATACTTATATTCAAGTCAATAAGCGTACCTTCTCCAGTTTTCACACCATAATCCCTGGATAATTTCCACAGTTTGGCTGCCAACTTTTTATCCATTCTCAAGGGCACCGTATTTTTCAGCTGCCTGTAAAGTCTCCTTATTTTTTTAGCCATGGAATTCATTATAATACAGGTAAGAGCAAAATCACCTGCCATGAGCTCCATCAGATCCGATTTTAAGAAATACAGGATGCAGCTATCTTCAAAGGCCTGACAGCTTATGGATGCAGGCAGATTTTCAAAGGCGACCTCATTTATAAAGTCCCCATCATTTAAAATATAGATAATTCTTTTCTGTCCTTCCTCCGATATCCTGTACATGGTTACCTTGCCTTTCAAAATAAGGTAAATTTTATCCACTTTGTCTTTTTCATAAAATAATACTTTGCCCTTAGGAGCGGTCAGATAGGGATTTATAATTCCTGAAAAATTCGGCATAGTCGTTGATATTCGGCTATGCCGTTTTTTCGTTTAGTTTGGTAAGTCGATAGCGCCAATGCAGTTATAAAAAATCTGAATCCGCTGAGTTCTGCGGCCATCTACCTTTTCAGCCTTGAATACTATAATTTTGTCAATGAACTCTCTAATAATCTCTGCATCCAATTCTGTAATTTCTGTGTACTTTTTAACCAGTGCCAAAAAGCGGTCGGTATTGAGGGACTGTTCATTTGCTGTATCAATGGTATGTTTTAATTTGGTTATCCTTTCTTCCAGAGCCTTCTGCTCGGCTTCATATTCAGCCGACATCTTGTAAAAACGCTCTTCGGGAATTTTGCCCATCACATTGTCCTCATATAGCTTTCGAATGATTTTATCTATGTCAGCAATACGAGCCTGTGCTTGTTCATACTCCTTTTGACTTTGGCGGAGTTCTTTGGCAAGTTCCTTTTCTGAGTTATTCATAACTATACGGATGAATTCCTGTTCATGGTCTTTGGCAAAGGAGGTTACACGTCTTAAGTCTTCTAGCAAAAGCTGTTCCACTACAACGTTGCGTATCTGATGTGAACTGCACATACCCTTTTTCTTGCGGTAAGTAGCACAAACGAAGTATTCCTTATCGTGTGTCCATCCCTTGCCTCTAACCTGATACAGCTTTGCTCCACAGTCGGCACAAAACATCATGCCAGAAAGCATTCCCATTTCACCTAATCGTGATGGTCTTCGCTTACCATCTCTGATTTTCTGCACTGTTTCCCAAGTCCCCTCATCAATAATTGCTTCATGGGTATTTTTGAAAACCAGCCATTCTTCTGGATTGTTCATTATCTTGACTTTGCTCTTGTAGGACTTTTTAGAAGTCTTGAAATTCACTGTGTGACCTAGATATTCCATTTTAGCCAGAATATCTGCTACGGTACGAGCCGACCAAGCATATGGGTTTTCAGGCGGTCTTGCTGGAGTGTTAATACCCATTTTGCGAAGATGAACCGTAGGTGTATCAATGCATCGCTTTTCAAGTTGCTTTGCTATCTGCGTGGGTCCAAAGCCAGCCATACACAGTCGAAAAATATCTCTGACCACCTCGGCAGCTTTCTCATCTATAATCCAGTGCAACTTGTCTTTAGGGTTTTTAATATAACCGTAAGGCGGATTGGTGCAGAGCGGCTTACCGGACTGTCCCTTGGATTTGAACACAGCACGGATTTTCTTGCTAGTATCTTTAGCGTACCATTCATTAATAATGTTAAGAAACGGTGTAAAGTCACTGTCTGCTTGGTTTGCACTATCAATACCGTTGTTAATAGCAATGAATCGTACATCTGCTTCAGGAAACATAATCTCGGTATAATATCCTACTTTGAGGTAATCCCTGCCAAAGCGGGACATATCCTTGATGATAATCGTTCCGATTCTACCGGACTCTATATCTGCAATCATGCGGTTAAAGTCTGGTCTATCAAAAGTTGTACCGCTGACCCCATCATCCACATAGAATTCGATGTTGCGAAAACCGTTGTCCTCAGCATATTTTTTTAGAATTGCCTTCTGGTTTACTATACTGTTGCTGTCCCCTGCAAGCTCATCATCACGGGAAAGCCTGCAGTAAAGAGCAGTAATTTTTGCTTCTTCAAATGCTAATGTTGATTTACGTATAGTGCTAAATGTTGACTGTCTATTCATTTTTCTCCTCCATTTCCGACAGTCTTCAAGCGGTTTAGCACTATGTATATTACCGTACTACCTTGAAGAAGTCGAGTTGATTTCCATGGGTTTATATGAACTATCAGATAACTTTGAAAGGTTTTTTGCGTTGACCGTAATCAGTCGTTTCAGCTTGGAATATGCACTTTCCTTTGCTGAATCACTTACTCGTGATTCCACCACATAGACCGTACCTCCGATATCGGATTTGGTTGTGCGGCTGTTAATTTGGTTTTCCATATCTTGACCTCCTGTCCGATGTTTTGAAGGAACTGGCACTGTGCAGAATTGATGACTCAGTGCCTAATCCATTATTTAAGCTTTTATTTGTAATATTTTCAGAGCATCTGGTTGAATTAGCTTCCCATCCAATCTCTCGTAAGCAGAAAATCCAATCTGCCCCTGCAATGCATATAACTCACTTAATTTTTTTATTGTTATTGGCTGACGCTCAATCAGCCAGTAGTATGATAAATCTCCAAATACAATGCTTTTCGCTCCTGCAGATACTGTAGGCATATATGGAGAGGTAACTACAGGCTTTCCGAAGATGGTGTTATCTGAAGAATTCCACAGATAACTACCGCTTGTATCTTTAAGGGTTCTAAGAAGCATGGCAGTATTATCGTGCATGATAAACACAGCGTTATTTCGGTATTCATCTTTTAATGAAAAATACAGCGAAATAATCTCGTCAAAAGAGATGGTAGCACTATCTGCTGTAGTTACATCTGCATCTGCTGTAAGGATACCTGTTGGCTGTGTTGTGCCATTTCCATTAAGCAATGCATTTTCCTCAGCCTTGCCAAAACGCTTCGCAAAATCACCCATCAGATATTTTTCAAGATTAAAGTTCATATCGGTGACGAATGAGCGGTTTAGCTTGACAAGAGATGCCAGCTTGTATGATTTCACCAGAAACTGTGTAAATGTATCGGCACTTTCGGGAATTGGATCTCCGTCTTCAACCCAATCTGCTGTACCCGTTGAGGATACCGCTTGAATTTTACCTTCTGCAGAAGATAGATTGATAACAGTAGCAAATCTGCGGAATATATTCTCCTTTGCCAAAGCAGTGTTAAAGCCTTCTCGGAACTCGTCTGGTGCGACATAGGCTCCTGCATTATCAAAGCCCTCTCTTAGATTTTGATTATTTTCTTCTTTTCCTTTCATAACATTCCAAAATGCTCTATTATAAGTTGTTGATGTTGCCATAATCGTTTACCTCCTAAATTTTATTAAATGTGGGGTATATACCCCGTTTGAAACCGCGTTTTTTTACGCGTTGCCCCACGCCCGTTGTCCAAATGAAAAGGTGTGGAGATTTGAACTCCCCTAGGGGGTAGGTATTAACACATGGAGTTGTATCCAGTGGTTTAGTGGTTTTAAGCTTTGTAGCAAGATGTAGCAGGTAAAAACTAAACTCTCTATACGAGAGCGATTTTTTATATAACCTGTTTTTCTTGCTACAAGCTGCTACACTGTGTTTAAATAAGAAAAAATTCTTCTTCAGTCAGCTTATATCCGATAAGCATTGTGGTCATTCCACCACCAGAACGTGGTCGTTTCCGTTCTACACGGGCGATAGCTGTTAATGCTTGTTTGAAGTTTCTTGCATTCTCCGAATAACATCCATTAGCACTGCACCAACGCTGATACCGGGCATACACTTCGGATGTCCGCACCTCACTATTAGGACTTTCCTCCAAGGCATCCTCGAAAAATAATGCTATTTTATCGCTGTCACGCTTATAAGCCTCCGTTGCTGTCTTAACGGAATCAGGTAAAGTCAAGCCCTCCTTCTTTAACAGCTGATAGCCTTCAATTAGCCAGTTGAGGATAGCACTCTGATTCTTCGCTTTGGCAAATTCACGTTTTAGGTTTTTATCCTGATCGCTTTCATCAAAGTGTCGTTCAAAAGGGATAATCACCACTCTGCCACTGGAAAACAGCGTCATATCCGTAATAACGGGCAGATAATTGGTGTTGATATAAAGCTTAAACTTTGGTGAAAAGTCAAAAGAATTCTCATGTAGAAATCTTGCGTTGATGGTGTCACCACCCGTCATGCTTTTTACCTGTGCAGCATTTAAGACAAGTCCTCTGCTAGGTTCGGAGATATTCACAAAGCGTACTCCTGCAAGCCGGGCAATATCTTCACTTGGACTTGAACTATTATTGTTCTTTTTCAGACTGATAGTCTCCGGCCTTGCGGTACAGCCATAACTGCCTAATACCTTAAGAACGCTCTCACATAGCGTACCTTTACCGTTTCGAGTTGTAGCACCATAGAGAACAAACAGGCATTCATACCGAGTGTCTCCGCTGATACTGTAGCCAAAGGCTTTTTGGAGGAATTTTGCCTTTTCCTCATCTCCGCTCATAATCTCATGAATAAATCTATCCCATCGCTCGCTTTTTGCTTCTGGGTCATATTTAACGCCAGATATCTTTGTAAGTCTGTCCTCGCTGTTGTGGGGATGAAAATCCATGGATATTAAAAACAATGTTCCATTGGCACAGTTGAGCACCTGCGGGTCTTGGTCAAATTCAGCCATTGATATGGGATATACGCTCTGTGCATCCTTAAGCACCGTTTCTCGGTATCTTCTTGACTGCCACTTTCGGCAATAGTCAATGTATGCCTTTCTTTGATGTTCATCCTGAATAGTCAAAGCATAGGTTAGTAGTTGGTTAGCCAATGATTTACACATTTCCATTACTTTGAGATTACCGACATCAGGAATCCAAATACCATTCTCATAGCAAAACCACATCTTCCTTTCGGGAACAAAGCGGGCAAAAGATCTATAATAATCAGCAAACAGCCTGCTTGCCCCAATATCCGTCCAAGGGTAGCGTTCGTTACTCTCAGGCTTAAAGCCAGCAAGGGAACATTCTCCAAAATCTTCTGTAGCTGATGAACGCTTACCACCTGGTTTATATATTTCAGTAGCATTTGCAATTGCTTTTTCTATGGTTATCATTCCATAAGTACTGCCGGACTGTGATCTATTCCATTTATCTCGCATTAGGCCGCTCTGCCGAAAAAGTCTGTCTATCTGTCCAATATCTCTTCCACACCAAAATGCCAGCATACCGCAAAGTGCCAAATCAGCTTCACTGGCAGAAGCATAGCCTGATGTATCCCCTTGCCATAATGCTTTGAACCTTTCTCCGTTTGCCGATTTTAAACCCTTCTCAATAACAGACTTGTCAGACAGATAGGATTGACTTTCTGTATCCAGAAGTTGCTTCACAGTGGTAGGACGTAGCATATACTTGTCTAGTATCATCTGTAGTTCATTCGATTTCTCCGCTATATCACCATTCGCATACACATTGCCCGTTACGGTAACAAAGCGGTTTGTTGATCCAGCCACATAGACCTCAACTCCCAGCTTTCTGTTGTTGATATAATATTTTGTTTTGTCAAAGTTAAAGCCTGTGGCCTTAAAGAAAATATGAAGCCCTTTTTCAGATGGACTGTGTTCCATATAACAACCACTAAAAGCCTCTACAACAATTTGGGCAACAGGCTTAAGCTTACCACCACTATCAAAGCAATCATCTAAGTCGATAACACATATGTCATTACCCACCAAAAATCCGATACCGTCATATTTACTTATAGCAGCTACCGCCGAACTAAAATCTTTAAATGTACCACGTTGATTTGGTTTTGCCCTTTTTCCCGTTACTGGGTTATAGGGAACTTTGGTTTTTCTACCACTTCGCTCTTCATATTTCCAACAGCAAAACTGTGGCTTACTTTTAAGTATCTGTGGCAAGTTATCATATTGTGTTTTCAGTTACTTCACCTCCTTGCCTTTTATAAATGACCCGAAACACTACTGTTCCAGAGGGTTTGCCTTGTTTGACACAACCTCGTTATCTTTCAAGGAATACGCTCGGAATTATCGTCATGGCATATTCTGCTTGAAGTATCTCTTGCATTTCGGGGTATTCAGTTGTCAAGGAGCAGTGAGAGAAAAACTATGTTTTCATTGATTGTTCATGAGAAAGGCAGATCCACAGAGTTTGCTAAGGTAATTTCCTCTCATCCTCCACAGGCCTCAAACCTGCAGTTTGAGTACAGGAACAAATATTTCTGTGAATTGCTTTCCTCTACTAATAGCCGAAATTATTAACCCCTTAGCTAATGCCACAGCAAATAGCTTACTCGAATGGTCAAGCAAAGTATTTTCCTCTCACCTTATAGCCTTGGTAGGGCACATTAGTTGAGGATTTTCTAAAAATATTTTTCTTCCTCATCCATAAGCGAAGAATTCTATTGATTCGAACCCCTAAAATAAAAAATAGCCTGTCTTTTTTCCAGAAAAGACGGCTGTAATGTTTATGCTTTTGCTCAAATTTGAGCGAAAGTGGTATTAAATTTAAGAAGGCTTAATGCTGTAGTTTTGGATTTTTCAATTAGACTTTTCGACTTTTTTGTCTAAAAGCTTTAATTCGAACATCTTAAGATAAATGCGTAAATAGAAGATTATGATTGAAACAGATGAAAAATAATGTGAAATTAAAAATTTATACTGTTTATAGCGTGTTTCTGTGATATAATTATTATATTTGTGGGAGGTGCAAAAAATGGCAATACATTATAACAAACTATGGAAGCTGCTAATCGATAAGAATATGAAAAAGAAAGATTTGCAACGCCTTTCCGGTGTTAGCTCGGCAACTATCACAAAGCTTGGCAGAAACGAAAATGTAAATACAGAAATACTTCAAAAAATATGCACAGCTTTAGAATGTGACATCTGTGATATTTTAGAGTTTGTACCTGATAAAATTGAGAAAGGCAAGGTGAATGATAACAATGATTAAGGATATTATGAATGCCAATGATAGTGCAACACCGAACAGTCGAGAAATGGCTGTATTAAAAGAAAATTTCCCCTCATGTTTTAAGGCAGATGGGTCCTTTGATATTGAACGGTTTAAGGAATTTTTAAGTGATAAGATTGCTGTCACAGGAGAGGGTTATGAACTTAAGTTTTTGGGTAAAAACTATGCCCGATTGCTGGCTTCAATTGATACTACAACAGTTGTTGTGCCAGACGAGGAACATAACTTAAAACCAGAAAATATGAACAGTGAAAATATCTACATAAGTGGCGACAACCTTGATGGATTAAAGCATCTCTTGAAGTCCTATTCACGCAAAGTCAAATTGATATATATTGATCCGCCATATAATACGGGAACAGACGGATTTGTCTACAATGACAGCTTCAATTTTACTATAGAGGAATTATCTGAAAAGTTGAGTATAAGTGAAGAGCAGGCAAAACGTATTCTCGATCTAACAAAGCGTGGTTCAGCGTCTCATTCTGCATGGTTGATGTTTATGTATTCACGTCTTTTGCTTGCTAGGGATTTGCTATCCGATGATGGTTTAATCTTCATTTCTATTGATGACAACGAGAATCATAATCTTAAACTTTTATGTGATGATGTTTTTGGAGAAGATAATTTTCGAAATCAAATCGCTATTCGTAGAGGAGCAAAATCTGTTCAAGCACAGTTTGAAACATGGGATAAACTTGGTCAAAGTGTTGAATACTTGCTATTTTATTCGAGAAATTCTAGTTATAGATTTCCTAAACAAATGAAACTACTTGATGATATGCGTCAAGGTTCTTGGAATAATCACTGGCGCGGAACTGACCGTCCAACGATGCGGTATCCTTTATTTGGAATCACACCAGAGAGTGGTCAGTGGCGTTGGGGCAAAGAGCGTAGTTATCTTGCCATCGAAAATTATAAAAAGATGTTAAATGATATAGGTGTTGATGAAAAGTCAATCACACAAGAGCAAATTGATGAATGGTATTCAAATCAAGATGATGACTGTGATCTTCTTCGGCTATCCGATTCCGGTAAACCTGAACACTATATACCACCGACAGATTCAACGCTGTTAAATACTTCTTGGATGGATTTATTGGTTGGAAGCTCATCCGAAATAAAAAGATTGTTTGGGAAAACTGTTTTTGACACAGCAAAACTGACTGCGATGTTACAGAGGGTTATTGCTTTCGCAGATAATGATGCAATTATTCTGGATTTCTTTTCCGGGTCTGCCTCTACCGCACATGCCGTTATGGCACTTAATGCAGAGGATGGAGGAACACGTAAATATATCATGGTGCAGATACCAGAGAAAGTTAAAGAAGGCAGCATAGCTGATAAGTGTGGTTATTCTACTATTGATCAAATCGGAATGGATCGTATTAAGCAAGCTGCAAAAGCAATAAAAACTGATTATCCAGATACAACAGCGGATCTTGGCTTTAAACATTATACACTTGTCGAGCCAGCTAGCGATACTCTAGACAAGATTGAAAAGTTTGACCCTACTGAAAATAAATTATTTGCTGACAAAGACATTCTTAGTGATTTTGGGAAACCTACCGTCCTTGCAACGTGGCTTGTTAGAGATGGATATGGACTTACAGCAGATGCTGAGGAGTTAAATTTTGCTGGATACAATGGCTATTATATAGGAAAACATCTTTACCTAATTGACCCGGAATTGTCTAATAAGGCGATTGAAGCCATTGTAGTAAAATATGAAACTGACGGCAGCTTTAATCCTGAGAACGTGGTGTTATTCGGTTATAGTTTTACATGGACGGAAATGGAAGCTTTAAAAATTAATTTGAAACGGTTGAAGGATACAGAGAAAAACTTGCGTATCAACTTCGATATCCGTTATTGATTGGAGGGTATGTTATGGAACTTATCCTACAACGAGGATTACCACACCAACAAAAAGCTGTAGATGCAATAAGTGCTGCTTTGAATGGGGTACAGATAACTTCTCCTGTACAATTTTATGAAAATCCAAGCATTTCTCTTTCTGATCCTAAACTAGCTGCAAATATTAGAGAAATTCAAAAAAATATACCTTCAGAATATCGAAGCAGTATGCCTATTAATGACTGCTTGAATATTGATATTAAAATGGAAACCGGTACAGGAAAGACTTACGTTTATACTCATACTATATATGAGCTTCATAAACGTTACGGACTTAATAAGTTTATTATCGCTGTGCCTTCACTTGCGATTAAAGCGGGAACAGCGCAGTTTTTGCGTGATGAATATGTAAAGCGACATTTTTCCGATGTTTGTGGCTATGGTACAGAAATTGAGGTTGGAGTACTAGAAGCGCCAAAAAACAAGAAAAAGGGTCGCTCCTATTTCCCGAGTGTTGTGAGCGACTTTGTAAAAGGTTCTTGCCAGAACACGAAGAAGATTTATGTATTATTAGTTAATATGCAATTACTTGTTGTCCGATCAAATGGTATGCTTAGCCGTGACGACTATGATTATGGAGTAGAAGGTTTTTATAGACCACTTGATGCTATTCGTGCAACAAACCCTGTTGTTATTATTGATGAGCCACATAGATTTTCTCGTGACCAGAAGGCATTTAAGGTTATCGTTGATGAAATAAAACCACAGTGTATTATACGCTTTGGTGCTACCTTCCCTGAAACTACAAGTGGACGTGGAAAAAACAAAATAACCGTAAAAGACTACCAAAACCTGCTCTATGATTTAAATGCCTGTGAATCTTTTAATCAAAATTTGATAAAGGGAGTAACGAAAGAGCATTTTGAACCGGTATCCAAGCGTGAAGAAAAGGTGAAAATCACTTCCATCACAAGCAAGGATTCTGTTACCTTTCAGTATAAAAAGCGTGATGAATCGACTAAAACATTTACTCTTAAAACTGGAGATTCACTATCTATCATTAATGAAGCTTTCGAGGGAATTACGGTTCATGCTATTGGTAAATCAACAGTTGAGTTTTCTAATGGTATTCAAAAGTCAACTGGTGAGGAATTGGATGTGGATATCTATATGACCTCTTATCAAGAGCAGATGATGCGTCTTGCCCTTGAGCGTCATTTTGAAACAGAAAAAACAAACTTCTGTGGCCGCAATTTCAAGATCAAGACATTGGCATTATTTTTTATCGATGATATATCATCATATCGAACAAACGAGGAAGGTAAAACCCCTTATCTATTACAAGCTTTTGAGAGATTGCTTAAGGAACTGATAGAATCGGTGCTATCTACCCTCAGTGAGCATGATACTGAATATCGGGCATATCTGGAAGCAAGTCTTGCAGATATTTCTGCTTGCCATGCAGGCTATTTTTCACAGGACAATAGCGATTCGGATGAAGATATAGCAAAAGAAGTAGAAACTATCCTTCATGGAAAAAAACACCTTCTCTCTTTCAAGAATAAAGATGGTAGCTATAACACTTTACGTTTTCTATTTTCAAAATGGACACTTAAAGAGGGCTGGGATAACCCTAATGTATTTACCATAGCTAAACTTCGTTCTAGTGGAAGTGAAAACAGTAAACTGCAAGAGGTTGGACGAGGTTTACGACTGCCTGTAGATGAGAATGGTAATCGAATCTCCAATGAAGAATTCCAGCTTAATTATATTGTCGACTTCACAGAGGCAGACTTTGCTAAACGATTAATAGACCAAATAAACGGAGAAATTCCACAAGCTTCTTCTATTAGCGAAGAAAGATTGGAACAAGTGGCCAAGAAGCTTGGCATGACTTCAGATGAACTTTTTGATGCACTATATGATAAACATTACATAGACAGGCGATTAAATATAAAACCCGATACAAGGGACGCTTTCTTTGCAGAATACCCGGACTTTGCTACAGGATTGTCTTCAGGTAAGGTAAAAGACCGAAATGTAGCAAAACCAAGACCTGTAAAAATCCGCAAAGCTGTTTACAGTGAAATACGCGAATTATGGGAAGCAATCAATCAACGATACCTACTTTTCTATGATGATGATCTGGATGCTGATATGGCTAAAGTTGTTTTATCTTTGCTGGAAAAACCCGGTGTTTTTACAGACGTTGTCATGACTAGCTCCAGAGATATCGTTAAGAGCGATGGCTCACAGATGATGATTGTTTCAGATACAGGTGCCCAATATATAGTATCCAAACCTATTCCCTACAATGAATTTCTTAAGAGGATCACAAATGCTACAAACATTCCAATTAAAGTATTGCATGAGGCATTGTGTGAGTATGTTAAGAGGAATGGAACTATAAATCCAGAACGTATTAATGAAAATTCTGTCAGCATGTTTATCCAACAATTTCATGACTGGAGAAGCAATAATTTGCAAGGTCGATTCCATTATGCAAAAAGCAATACGCCTGTTGGTGCAACAGCACTCACCTATTCAGACGGTTCTCCACGTGAAGATATTGCGCAGGGACGTATTGGCACAAAGATAGTTCCGGGAACTCCAAGTGAGAAGTATTTATATGATGCTTTCGCTTATGACTCACCGTTGGAACAAAAAAATATTATGTCGGACATCGAAGAAGTCATTGTATATGGAAAAATTCCACGTAGCAGCATTGCCATACCAACTATTACCGGTGGAATGTACAGTCCAGACTTCATGTATGTTGTAAGAAAGGCTTCCGGTGAGAAAGAGCTTAACATTGTAGTCGAAACAAAAGACGTAGAAAATAAATCCGACTTACGTGGTACAGAAAAAGCAAAAATTGATTGTGCTCGTGTTTTCTTTGATATGCTCTCGAAAGATGGATACACTGTTTATTTCCGTGATCAGTTAAACAACAAGCAGATGGCTCAGATTATTAAAGAAGTATTGGCAGAGTGATTTGTGTGAATTTCTAGCTGAAAGCCTAGTGGTGAAATGTCAAGCACAAAAAAATAAGGAATTGGAAATTATTTTGGCTTAAAGACGAAAAAACCTTAAAAAAGGGTATACCAAATAAACTTCGCAGTATTTTCAAATTTTTTCCATTAATTTGTGCGAAGCTAGGCAATCCAAAAGGATGTGGAAGAGTAAATCTTAATCTCTCCTTTCCAGTGGTGTGTACAATTGATTGGTGCTTAGTAGCGAATACACCAACCGTACCAATTTTCTTGCGGTTAAGACGAGAGCTCGTTTGTGTTTATGCTTTGGAACTTCTTGATATTTCTTGTTGTAGAACGCTTTGTATTCAGAATCGTGTTTACGTACGGAATCTGCAGCTTGGATGAGATAGTATCTTAAGTATTTGTTTCCGGTTCTCATACGGCTTGTTTCTTCAGATTCATACTCTCCAGATTGATATTGACTCCAAACAAGCCCAGCGTATTTAGCTAATGAATGATGGCTTTTAAACCGGCTTATATCACCAATTTCGGCAATTAAGCCTGCCGCAAAGACGTCACCAATCCCTTTAACAGAGGTTAACGTTTGCGGAATTCCTTTCATTAGTTTGGCAATTTCCTTATCCAGACGTTTTACCTGCGATTCCATGTGTTGAATGGTGCTCAACGTAACGGATAGGGAAAGATTTACAGGGTCCTGCATGGCTTTATCCAAGCGATAGGAAGCCCGGGCTAATTTTTGAAGATACTTGGCCAATTCTTCGGGATTTTCAAAGCGATTTTTGCCTTTATCCTGCAGAAATTCAACCAGTTCCTCGATCCTCATTTCGGCAATCGTTTCAGGCTCTAGCTCTTCAATTACGGCTAGGCTGGTCGCACCAAATGTATTCGAAAAGGGATTGTCTTGACGCAATCCACTGAATTTCAAGAAAAGTTGATTTAGGAAATAAGTTTTATTTCGTCCAATCTCTTTCATGAAATGAAATCTTGTTCTTGTAAGACGTTGTAAGGCTTCATATTGAACAGCATCTTTCATTTCATAAGGTAGTCGGCCAAATCGCAAGTGGTCAGCGATGACCCAGGCATCAATCCGGTCGTTCTTTGGCAAAGAATCATAGCCTTTCTTAAAACGAGCGACTTTTCTCGCATTTAATGTGTAGATAAAAGATTGGAAACGGGGCTCGTAACCTTTTAGTTGATCCTTTAGATAGTGGGCAAGATGCCAACTATATTGATCTGTAGCTTCCATTCCAATTTTCAATTGCTTTACCTGACTTTTTTCCGCTGCTTCTAACATACGTTTGATCAGGGTATCGGCCCCTAATTGATCATTAGAAACAGAAAAGTCAGCCAATGAATTCCCGTCCTCCATCATGAAATGGACATGATGGGACTTTAAGCTTACATCTACACCAACAAGCAATTTAGACATACCTATCACCTCCAAAGGGGATTTAATCAAGTACGTTTCAGACCTGGGTGCCCAAAGGAATCATCGATGTCTTCCTCGTCATAAGCACTCGAGTGAAAAGAAGACCATCTGAGCGCTACACTCTCTTCTTTTCAAACGGCGCAACTAGTGGTTAGACCTTCAACAATGAACCATGGGTAGCAGGCTTATTAAGCAGTACACCGAAGTGTCCGCAAGGAGGAAAAGCTATATCCTGATACGAACTTGTCGGTTCCTATTGTCCCATGGGCAGGACTGAAACGCTATAAAAAAATGACGGAGTCATACGCAGGAGCCTCCTCCATTCTCCGCCATTTATCCATATTCAGTTTTAAAAATGCACAACAAATAGCCGTAAGAGGACATGTCCTCCTACAAAAAATAGGAACAACATATTATCACTTCAATTTATTGGAACAATCACCTTTGGCTTCCCCATCATGGGGTAAAACAAGGGTAAAACAATATTAATTTTGATGAGGAAGCCAAAAGGCTACTCAGTGTAAACCTATAGGATTATCTAGAGTGAATTTTAGAGGATCCGGATCAACTGGAAATTCTTCTAGAAGGAGCTCTTACTACTAATATACGAGGAGGTAAATCGATGAAAGCTATGATATTCTTAAACACTGCTTGGATGGAAAGATATGAAGGTTTATTGGGAAATGATAAAGAAATACATGGCGGTGGCTCCTATGTTGAAGAATATGGTTATGGACACGAAATATTCAATTTCAAAAAAATTAGCGGTAAGGTATATGGTTATGCTCAGCCAAGCGGGTATAACAACCTTCAAAGATTAGGAGCGAGTGAAGATGATGAATTCATAGATGATGTTTTAGTCATTTTCACTGCAACCCACAAGAATGGCGGAACGTATATAGTTGGATGGTATAAGAATGCCAGGTTTTTTAAAGATTATCAAAACACTAATCTTTCAGAAAGAAAATTTAGAAATGAATATATCGGATATTATGCTGTTGCTAATGCTGACAATGCTACTTTACTGAGTATAGATGAAAGGTTCTCATTCCCGATAATACCAAGAAGAGTAAAAGGCGGAATGGGTCAATCAAATGTTTGGTATGCTGATAGCCCTGAAATGGTGGATTTTAAGAAAGAAGTTCTAAGACATATAGAAAGATATGAAAAAAAGAAAAGTATTAGGCGTCGCCTTCCTATCTTCCGCCAAACCGATGCAGAACTAAGAAAGAAAATAGAGAATATCGCTATTAGAGAAGTTACCAGAGAGTACTCAGAAAGGGGTTTTACCGTGACTTCTGTAGAAAGCGAAAACTTAGGATGGGATTTGGAAGCAGTTTATAAGAAAATTAAATTAAAAATTGAAGTTAAGGGACTAGCAGGTCAAGAGGTTTCTGTTGAATTAACTCCAAATGAATTTTCAAAAATGAACAACAATAAGGACTCTTACAGATTATGTGTTGTTACAAAGTGCCTAGAAAATCCTGTACTTTATGTTTTTTCATATTCCTCTGAAAGGAATGAATGGATAAGCGAAGATGGTCATATACTTTCAATTGACCAGATTATATCCGCAAGGTGCTATACTTAATTCCATAAAATGTCCATATTTTGTATTACCAATAAATACAAAAAGACCAGCCGCTTCAAGCATTCATGCCTGATTGTGACTGGTCTCTTTTTGCTCCGCTTGAAGCTGTTCATTTAAGTTTTTCTTTCAATCCCTAAGTGAACGCTTCTTTGGGCAGCTTTTTTTTGAAAGCTTTCTCCCTGAGCAGTTTCAATGTAACTTTATCTATATTTCTAAACATGGACAATTTATTAAAATCACGGTCACCAGCTTCAATCATAATTACACCCCTTTTACCTACTCCATTTTACCACAGGTTTCCGGGCTGCTTTAACCTCGTCCAGCCTCTTAATATCGGTGGTATTAGGCGCAGATTTAACTATATCCCGATTTTTCTCCGCTTCCTCTGCAATTTTTATCATATCCTCTATAAATCCATCCAGAGTCTCCTTTTTCTCATTTTCCGTGGGCTCTATCATCATGGCCTCTTTTACAATAAGGGGAAAATATATAGTAGGCGGATGATATCCGTAGTCTAAAAGTCTTTTTGCCACATCGAGAGTGGTGACGCCATTTTCATCATTTTTCAGTCCTCCAAGTACACATTCATGCTTGCAGACACCTTCCATTGGAACATTGTAGTGTTCTTTAAGGCTTTCCTTTATATAATTTGCATTGAGCACTGCATCTTCACTGACCTCTCTAAGTCCCTCCGCACCCATGCTCAGTATATAGGAAAAAGCTCTTACCATCACCCCGAAATTTCCGTAAAAACTTCTGACTTTTCCTATGGAGCAAGGTCTGTCATAGTCAAGATAATACCTGTCATTTTTCCTGGCAACTATGGGCACAGGCAAAAACTGTGACAGTTCTTTTTTAGTTCCTATAGGACCGCTTCCAGGTCCTCCGCCTCCATGGGGTGTTGAAAATGTCTTGTGAAGATTCATATGGCACACGTCAAATCCCATGTCTCCGGGTCTTGTCTTTCCCATATTGGCATTCATGTTGGCACCATCATAGTAAAGCAACCCTCCTGCAGCATGCACAAGCTCTGCTATTTTAAGTATATTTTTTTCAAATATCCCCAGAGTATTTGGGTTGGTTAACATAAGCCCGGCCACTTCATCATCCAGTAGGGATTTTAAGGACTCAATATCCACAGTTCCATCTTCAGCAGACTTCACTTCTACCACTTCAA
Source organism: Clostridium aromativorans (assembly GCF_020908015.1). NCBI lineage: Bacteria > Bacillati > Bacillota > Clostridia > Eubacteriales > Clostridiaceae > Clostridium > Clostridium aromativorans. The sequence continues at coordinate 13,379 of NZ_JAJJPB010000013.1, read as the reverse complement.
ATCCGGCACAGGCAGCTGAGGCTGGATTTGTTCCATGGGCAGAATCAGGTACGATTATCTTCTTTCTTTTAAAATCTTCTCTTTTTTCATGGTAGGCCTTTATGATCATAAGCCCCGAAATTTCACCATGGGCTCCTGCTGCAGGCTGCAGTGACACTGTATCAAAGCCTGTTATTTCAGCAAGCTTTTCACTTAACTCATACATGAGCTTTAAAGCTCCCTGGGCTGTTTCCTCCGGCTGATAGGGGTGAAGCTCAGTAAATCCTGTTAAACCTGCCATATCTTCATTGATCTTGGGGTTGTATTTCATGGTGCAGGAGCCAAGAGGATAAAATCCTGTATCCACGCCAAAATTTTTATTGGAAATCAGCGTAAAATGCCTTACCACATCCACCTCACTTACTTCAGGAAGCTCCGGCTCCTCTCTGCTTATAAATTTTTCCGGCAGCAATTTACAGATATCCTCCTCCGGTACATCGCACTGTGGAAGAGAATAGGCCCTTCTGCCCTTTTTAGAAAGTTCAAAAATAAGCTTGTTGTATTCACTTATCATCTTATATCCCCTCCAATACAGAAACTAATTCGTCAATTTCAGGTTTTGTTCTTTTCTCAGTGACGCATAAGAGCATGGAGTTTTTATAAGATGGATATGCTCTCTCCACATCATATCCACCCAGAATATTGTTCTGCAGCAGCGTTTTATTTACTTTTTCCACTGAATTCTTGGATTGAACCACAAACTCATTAAAAAATGGTCTATCAAACAACGACTTATACTTTCCACTTTCAACAAGCTCGCTAAAAGCATAGTGAGATTTTTGCACATTCTGGAGTGCCACTTCCCTTATCCCCTTTTTACCAAGAGTAGTCAAATAGATGAGTGCAGTCAGGGCATTGAGTGCTTCATTGGAACAAATATTTGAAGAAGCTTTTTCTCTTCTTATATGCTGTTCCCTTGCCTGAAGTGTAAGTACAAAACCTCTTTTTCCTTCCTTGTCTGTAGTTTCACCTACAATTCTTCCCGGAATTTTTCTAAGATATTTTTTCCTGGTAGTCAGAAATCCGAAATAAGGTCCTCCGTAATTCATTCTGTTTCCAAGAGACTGCCCTTCTCCTACGGCTATATCTGCACCACATTCTCCAGGACTTTTTAAAATTCCAAGGGATATTGGATTACAGTATACTATCAGAAGAGATCTGTTTTTATGAACATATTTTTCTATGTCCTCAAGTTCCTCTATTATCCCCAAAAAATTCGGCGTCTGAATTATTACCGCTGCAGTATCCCTGTCCAATACAGACTTAAGTTTCTCCACATCTGTAACTCCCTCTGCTTCATCTATTTCCACCAATTCTAAATCCTTAAATCTTAAATAGGTTTCAAGCACCCTCCTGACCTCAGGGTGGAGAGTTTTGGATACGACTATCTTTTTACGCCTTGCAGCGTTTGCAGCCATCTGTGCGGCTTCAACACAGGCAGTGGCCCCATCATACATTGAGGCATTGGAAACATCCATACCCGTTAAATCAGCCATAACTGTCTGATATTCAAATATGGCCTGCAGTGTACCCTGGCTTATTTCAGCCTGATAAGGAGTATATGCAGTATAAAATTCTGATCTGGATATTATATGCTTTATTATAGAAGGCACATAGTGATCATAGGCACCTGCACCTAAAAAACAAGTCAGCTCCTCACAGCTTTTATTTAACCCTGCAATACCTTCTATATAGGATTTAACCTGAAGCTCAGACATTCCGTCATTTATATTCAATTTTCTATTTAGACGTATACATTCCGGTATATCAGAAAACAGGTCGTCTATTTTACTTACCCCTATTTTCTTTAACATAGCCTGCTTATCTTCATCTGTTAACGGCAAATAAGGATGCATGGTATCACTCCCCGTCACATAATTTTTCATAGTTTTCAGCATCTAAAAGTTCCTTGAGTTGCGAATTATCTGATAATTCAACGGAAATTATCCAGTTTTTATAAGAGTCCTGGTTTATATATTCAGGATTGTCTGCAAGTTCTTCATTTACTTCCAACACTTTACCTGACACAGGTATATAAAGATCCGATGCTGCTTTTACAGATTCCACCGCTCCAAAAACTTCACCTTTTTCAAATTCAGAGCCCACTTCCGGCAAATCCACAAACACAATGTCTCCCAGGGAGTCCTGGGCAAAATCAGTGATTCCCACATAGGCCTTGTTTCCGTCTGCCTTTATCCATTCATGATCCTTAGTATAAAGCGCTTCCTTTAAAATCTTCATTTAAAGTTCCTCCCTATTATTTTTTATAATTTTTTTTATAAAATTTTTTGTCCACAACCTCCGCTTTAAGAAGCTTTCCTCTCACTTTGACAAAAATTTCAGTTCCAAGTTTGGAATACTTGGAGTTTATAAGGGCAAGCCCTATATTTTTTCCCAAGGAGGGAGATCTGTATCCCGTGGTCACTTCGCCTATTTTTTTGTATCCTGCAAGAACTTCATATCCATGCCTCGGAATACCTCTGTCTTTCATTTCAAATCCAATTATCTTTCTGGCAGGGCCTTCTTTTTTCTGCTTTAAAAGAGCTTCTTTTCCTATAAAATTTTTTTTATCCAGTTTCACAAAAAATCCCAGTCCAGCTTCAAGAGGGGTGATGGAATCCGAAAGTTCATTCCCATAAAGAGGAAGATTTACCTCAAATCTCAGTGTATCTCTTGCACCAAGGCCTATTGGTTTTATACCCTCTTTCCTTCCGGCTTCAAGTATTCTGTTCCACAAATATTCTGCATTTTCAACAGAAGAATAAATTTCAAAACCATCTTCTCCCGTATATCCAGTTCTGGATATCATACATTTTTTCCCACAAACAGGCATATCTCTTCTGCAAAAGAAAAATTTAATTTCCCCCAGATTCACATCTGTAAGCTTTTGAAGTATGTTTTGAGCTTCAGGTCCCTGAATGGCCAACTGTATAACAGAAGAAGATATATTCTCGATATCAACGTCAAAGCCACCCTTGTTGTCAAGCATCCAGCTGATGTCTTTTTCGATATTTGCAGCATTTATGACCAGGAAAAAATGTTCATCATCAAACTTGTAAACTATAATATCATCCACAACACCGCCATCTGGATAACACATAGGAGTGTACAGTATCTGATTGTCTTCAAGTACAGCTGCGTCATTGGTAATTAAATTCTGGACAAAGTTCAGTGCATCTTTCCCCCTTATATCGGCTTCACCCATATGTGAAACATCAAACAACCCCGCCTTTTCTCTCACTGCCCTGTGCTCAGGTATTATACCTTCAAATTGTACCGGCATAGACCATCCCGCAAAGTCTATCATTTTTGCTCCATATTTTCCATAGGAATTAAACAGTGCAGTTTTTTTCAATCCTTCCACGACAAAACCTCCTATTATATTTTTATACAACAAAAAAGGACATGAAGAACAATTTGTCCACATATCCCTCTGTTTACTTACCTGAGAGTTTCGAGCAGAACATCTTTCACCTTCGGTACTGTTTTAAATACAGATTTTCCAGAGTTTTGTCCTACAGCGCTATTTTTACCTGAAAGTTTTTGATATAACTGTGAAAATATATCATTGCCCCGTCGGTTAACAGATGTTATCTCACGCTATAATCATCCAAGATAATTTTTTCTTATATATAATATAAATTTTCATTATACATTAATAATACATCCTAAAAGATATATTTTCAATAAAAACATATCCTACTTTTACTTATTTTTAATAATTTTTTCTATTTCTTTCAAATCTTTCATTACCCAGGCTTCTGTGATATTTGAAAGTTCAATCCAGAATCCAATTTTAGCATTGGAATTGACGCAATTTCTCCAGGCCGGAACCCATTTGCACAAATGTTCTTTTAGGAACTTTTCCATTGATGCCAAAATTTTTAATACCTTCTGAAAATCATCATATGTTTTAATACTGCAGAGCCTTGCCATAAAAGACAGTTCAAAGGCAAGATGATCTGCCGCCTCCCTGGGATTTACCTCTAAACCAAATTGATGATAGAACTCCCTTACGGAAAGCTCCGATTTTCCAAAAATAAGCCTATCCCTGCTCTCATATACGGATTCCCAGGGAGGTGCCAAAATACGTCCCGGCCCAACAAACAATCTCTGGTAATCTTCCCATAACTCTTTTTCATATCCAGGATTAAATTTATTACCACCCATCTCGCCTGATATTACCTTGGCTTTATCAGATAAGTCAATATCATCTTCATATTCGGAAAGCTTTTCCAGTAAATCAGTTTCTTTTAAAATTTTCAAACCTCTGCTCAAATTATCTCTATAAAAAAGAGCCAGCGTAGAATATACAGCTTCTCTTTCCATAAACCACAATTTTATACTGTCCATTATAAAAAATTCTCCTTATTTTTTTAAAGCATCTCTATGGGGAGTGATTACTAAAGCGGGCTTTGTAGCATTTCCTTCAGGCATTCCCCGTACTTTACATATATTCCCATATCTTGCTTTAAGAAAATTCAGATCTCCATAATTCAAAACCCGCATGGGGCAGGCAGCTACACAGACAGGGGGTTTACCTTTGTCTATCAAATCCATGCAGAAATCACATTTTTTAACTTTTTTAGTGCTGGAGTCATATTGAGGTGCTTTATATGGACATGCCTTAATACAACTGCGGCACCCTATGCACAGATCTTCACAAATATATACAATTCCATCTTTTTTTCTCTTTTTAATCGCCTTCACAGGACATGCCTTTACACAGGCAGGATCAATACAGTGATTGCAGCTTATTGAAATCCAGAAAGCATATACCTTTGGTATAACTGCTCTTCCCCTTTTTATGTAACTGCCGCCAGACACCTCATACACATTTCTGAAATTCTGACCTGCTTCCAGATTGTTTTTATCTTTGCAGGCTATTTTGCAGGTATTACATCCTGTACAATTTTTTTGTTCAAAATAAAATGCCAGCTGTGTGCACATCTTGTTAAATCTCCTTCCCTCAATCCACTTTTTCTATTTCAACCAGGCTTGTATGGGATGGGTTCCCAAAAGCCAGAGGCGTTGGCTTATACTTGGTTAAAACATTTATACACCCTCTCCTGTCAATTCCCTTTTCATCCGGAGTCCACCAGCCTCCCTGGGGTATGGAAGCAACTCCCGGCATAATTCTGCTGGTAATTTTTACAGGTAAAATCATAACACCTCTGTCATTGTATACTTTGACCATATCCCCATCCTCAATGCCCCTTGATTTGGCATCTTCACAATTTACAAAAATCTTTTGTGGATCCACCTCCTCCATCCAGCTGTCATTGTCAAAGGTGGAATGAACCCTTCTTTTAGAATGATGGCCTATACACTGTATAGGATACTTTCCTATGAGAAAATCTTCCGGTCCCTCCCAGGCAGAAATATATTTGGGAACTGCCGGAATTTCTCTGTGATTGTCCATTTCCCACAATCTAGGTGAAAATATCTCTATTTTGCCGGAGGGCGTTGGAAAGGGATTAGCTGCAGGCTCCTCAATTTGCTTTTTAAAAGCAATGCTGGGCTTTTCATAAATCCACCGGTATACCCCTTTTTTCTTGAATTCTTCACAACTGGGAAAGCCAGGGTTTTTCTCGGCTGTTTTTTCAACAAGATATTCTATCCATTCATCAAGTGACTTTCCTTCCGTAAATTTATCTAAAAGTCCAAACCTTTTAGATAAATCACTTATCCAGTCATATCCATTTCTGCATTGAAAAACAGTATCCACGGCCTTGTTCATAAACAGCACATAATCACCAAATCCCCAGGGTGTGACTATGTCTTCTCTTTCCAGCATATCGTCTGAAGGCAGTATTATATCTGAAAGCCTGGCACTTGCAGTCAGGAAATGATCACTTGTCACAATAAATTTTACCAGATCTTTGTTTTTCAGAAGCGCTGCGGCAGCATTTGAATCCGTATGTTGATTTACAAGACAGTTTCCGCCTAAATTGAATATGAATTTTATACTTGAGGACAACTTCTCTGTTCCCTTGACGCTTAAATTGGCTCCCATTCCCTTCCCTCTCACTATGGCATCAGGCCAGCTGAACATGGAAATTTTACTTTTATTGGGATTGTAGTGAGGAATTGACGCCACATATGCTTCTCTCACCGGATATCCTGTTCCAGACGCCCAGCCTCCACTAATACCTATATTGCCTGTCATGGCAGCTAAAACAGTTCCCCCTCTAACCACCTGTTCTCCGTAAGCATGTCTTTGAGGTCCGAATCCCTGTATCAGTGCTCCGGGTTTATCCAAGGCATACTCTTTTGCCAGTCTGACTATAGTTTCTTTTGGTATCCCTGTAATAGCCTCTGCCCAGACAGGAGTTTTAGGTATCCTATCACTGCATTCCCCAAGGACATAGCTTTTATAGGAATTTCCATAGGGAATGCCCGGCGGCATATGATTTTCATCAAAGCCAATACAGTACTTATCCAGGAAATGCTGATCCTGCAAATTTTCAGTAATCATAACATAGGCCATTGCATCAAGCAGTGCATTATCCGTAGTAGGTCTAATTGGAATCCATTCATCTGCAAGGGCAATTGCTGTATTTGAATAAATCGGGTCAATACTTATTATCCTGACTCCTGCATTTTTTGCCATCTTAAGATAATAGGCGGTATTTGTACCATGTATGGTATCTGCCGGATTAAATCCAAGGAGGATTATAAGCTTCGAATTCACCCAGTCTTCCCTGCTGTTTCCCGTATATATTGTGCCAAAAGTATAGGGAGTAGCTGCCTGAGTACAAGCCGTACTATAGGTTCCATAATAGGACAGATACCCTCCATACATTCCAAGGAGCCGCTTCATCCACACATTCTCCGAAAGCCTGCCTTCATTTCCGGTGGCATATTGGACATATATTGAGTCAGGTCCATACTCATGCATAATTCTTTTTAAATTATCTGCAATATAATCCAATGCTTCATCCCAGCTTATGGGCTCAAACCTGCCTTCTCCACGTTTTCCCCTGCGTTTCATAGGATATTTCAATCTATCACAATTGTACATGTGGTTGCGATAAGCTCGGCATCTCAAACACCCTCTCAGCTGTGGAGTCTTTTCAGTATCCGGAATATCGTCTTCGGTGGATATCCTGGCAATTCTATTCTTTTTTACATGGACTTTTATAATACACCTTCCACCACAATTATGAGAACTGGAGGTAGGAATGATCTTTTCCTCTTTATCCAGATCCCCTTCAGAGTTGAAGGAATAAAAGCCATCTTCACCAGCCAATTTTCCTATCAGTTTCAAGTTTTTTTCTTTTATACCCAACATTTTTACTTTTTCTTTCATCATAATAGACTTCCTTCTATTACTTATAAGTTGCGAGTATGTTGCTGTATATATCCTCCGCCAAGGTCAATCCTCCATCGTACCCAATATAGCCTCTGTTTAATACCAACCTATGCATAACCGGAAGAGATATATTTATCCAGAATCCATTTAACTCTGAAGCTATGTCTTTATCCCAGGAACTTCCCAAAATCAGAGGCTTATAATTGCCATGGGGGTATTTTCTCAATCTCTCATGTATTTTACCTCCGTCTATTTCAAATACAACCTTGGATGAAACAGATTCAGACAAGTGCTCAAATTCATTTTCTATTTCACCTCTATATTCTTCCGGAGTATCATCTGTAATATACTGCTCTCCCGGGACAATTCCAAGCTCATTTACTAGAAACTTGCTTATTCCCAGCGTATAAAAAGAATCCGTTATATTAAAAAATCTATCTGCCATATCATATCTAAATTCTATAAAAAAGTCCAGTGATCTTTCAATATAATAATAAAATCTCTTTTCCTCTCCACTTATAAATTCCTCAACCTTCTTTTTATCCAGCTGAGCAAATTCTGCAACAGTTCTCAAAAATTTGCTGGTTTCTCTTGCTCCTATTGGAAGCACAGGATAATGCAGATAAGGGGTACCGTATTTTTCCTCTAGGTGTTTTGCAATATTCAGCCCCACCCAGGGTGAAAGAACCAGATTAAATTGAGCATCGGGAATTGTCTTCCATTCATCCACTCCATTCGACTCTGTGCCAAAAAGTATATTTACTTCAAGACCTATTCCCTGAAGTAATTTTTTTATTTCCATTAAATTACCTGTCCAGAATGAGTCCTGATAGGGCAATACAGACCAAACATTTACAAGTCCTTTTTTTACCTGTGCTTTTTTTTCACCTACAAATTGATCAATAATAGCCTTAATCACTATTTCATGTCCTTTAAAATTACTTCCCTTAAATCCACCCGTTTCAGCATAAACTATTGGAATTCCCCTATCTTTATATTCGCTTACCACCTGACCTACATCATCTCCTATTATATCGGAAGTACATCCTGTTAAAACCACAAATAGATCGCCCTTTAAAACTTTTAAAGACCCATCTATTACTTGCCTCAACCTATTTTCTCCTCCAAACACAACTTCTCTTTCTGTGGTATTGGTACATGGGACGGAACTTCCTCCGGAATAGCCTATGCCCTGATACCCAGATGCAACACTCAGTCCATCGTGAAGTTTAATTCCACAACCTGGACCAGAGTGTATTATAGGAATAGCTTTCTTGATAGCCAGTACGGACTGCTCTGCTCCAAGTGCACAGTAATGTCTTGGCTGTTCCACTATATTAACCGTTTTTGCCATTATTACCACCTCCCAGAAAATTATAAGGATCCTGATTCATCCACCAATCAGTATATGGAAGTTCACAATGACTGGCAATACTGCTTACAAACTCTTTAGTGGCAAGTACATCAATTATCTTATTGCCATAGTTTATGAGCCCTTCATATCCCAGTCCAAACTGCTCATCACCCATTAAAAACGTAGGTATACCAAGCTTTGGCCCCCATGAAGACATTCCACCGTGTCTTGCTACCAAAAGATCTGGTTTTAATCTGTTAAGTATATTCACCAGTTCAAAAGGCTGTTTATTACAGATATCAAAATTTGGAATATCTCCATAATTTTTCACTACATGACCTAAACTATCACTTTTGGAACTCCTATCGTCATAACAGGGATCATGATGAAATACAGCTGCTCCCACTACATCCATGTGAAGATCCTTCAAAAGGGCTATTAGACTGTGTCCATGAGTTGCTCCTGCAGTTACATACACTCTTTTGCCCTCCAATTTATTCCTAAGTCTTTCAAGGTCTTGAGCAATTTTATCTTTCTCGGACTTTATAAGTTTCTACACTTTTCTTTCCCTTCCAGTAGCTTTTCCAAGCTCTCTAAACCATATATCCGTACCATCTATCCCATAAGGAGGCGGCGATTTGATCTCTGTTACACCGTATTCCTGCTCCAGGCCAGCAGCCAAATATGTCCCAAGTGTGGGACATATTTGAACAGTAGCTGCAGCTTCAGATATGCTTTCCAGTTTATCTATAGTTGAAAAAGGGACAATGTAATTTGGTTTCAATCCTATGCGGCCAAATAAATCGGTGAATATATCACTTCCCCAAAAATTAATTACATTTATAACATCATTTCTTTTTTTAACAGGTGGTTTGACAATTTTCCTCAAAATACCATGATATGCAGCATCAAAACCTGTTGTCCAAATCTTTGATCTAAATCCTTCACAGGATATATATACCACGGGTATTTTCAGTTCTTCCTGTAATTTATCAGTCACTCCCTCTACATCATCTCCGATGATTCCGGAAGCACAGGATGTAGTTACAAAAATTGCCCTGGGATTAAATCTTTTACAAGCTTCCCGTATAGTTTTCTCCAATTTAAAAATACCACCATAAATCATATCTTTTTCCTGTAAATTGGTATTTAACAATCTGGCATTTCTAAGTGGCATATTCCTCTTTACCTGTCCTACCCTGTTTGTAAAATTATAATCCTGAAAATCAGCAGAGCATCCTATAGGTGCGTGGTTTATCACCACTGCATCCTGTATCATAGCCAGCTGGCACAGTGCATTTCCTGAACTGCACCCAAGGCACTGGCTAAAACTTCTTCTTCTATCACATAATTTGCCACCTTTAGAAGCCCTGCATAATTCTTTAGCATTTCCAGCAAATCCTGTAATTGAACCCAATCTGGATTCTCTTATCTCCACTTCTGGAGATTTTATATTAACACTCAATACTCATACCTCCATCTTAAAAAGCCGGTACTACTGCAACTCCATATTTTTTCTTTATAAAATTCCTTACATCATCTGAATTAAGTGCCTTTACTATGGCTTTTATTTCCTTTTTATTTTCATCACCCTTTCTCACAACGATTAAATTTGCATAAGGCGATTTACTATCTTCCCTAAATAATGCCTTATTGGGATCCAATTTTGCTTCAAGTACTAAATTTGTATTTATTATAGAACCATCTACATCAGGTAGTACTCTAGGAAGTTGAGCTGCATCCACTTCAACAAACTGCAGGTTCTTCGAATTTTCAACAATATCTGAAGGCGTAGCACTATAGTTAGCTATTCCTGATTTTAATTTAATCAGACCCTGTTCCTGAAGAAGCTCCAGTGCCCTGTACTCATTGGATGGATTATTAGGTATGGCAATTTTAGCACCATTTTTAAGTTCGCTTTTGGATTTAATTTTATCAGAATAAAAACCTATTGGTTCCACATGAACTTTCCCAGCTACAGCAAAATCATACCCTTTTTCCTTGGCTACAGACTCTAGATAGGGCAAATGCTGAAAATAATTTGCATCTATCTGATTTTCCTGCAGAGCTGGATTCAACTGATCCTCATCATCCAGTACCACTACTTGTAAGTCAATTCCCTCTTTTGCAAGTGTCGGCTTTATATGATTCAATATTTCTGCATGGGGCACTGCTGCTGCACCTATCTTTACTGTAACGCTTTTGTCCTTGCTGCTCCCGCTGCCTGTACTATTTGAGCTACCTCCATTACCACAGCCTGAAAGCAGTCCTACAGCTATTGCCAGTACTAATGATATTACACTTTTCTTTTTCATATTAATTCATCTCCCTTAAAAAAATCAATCAAATTTATACCTTTTTTTATTTACATATCTAGAAATATGGTCTCCTGAAAACTGTATGAACTGCACAAGACATATAAGCAGTACAACAGTAGCTACCATAATATCTTTACGAAATCTTTCGTATCCAAAACGTATTGCCAGACTTCCAAGCCCTCCTGCTCCTATAGCTCCAGCTACAGCGGTAAATTCAATAATGGATATCATGGAAATTGTAATTCCTCTTATAAGGGAAGGCAGTGCCTCTGGTATTAGAACTTTCAATATGATCTGAAAAGGTTTTGCTCCCACAGCAAGAGCCGCTTCAATCTTCCCCCATTCCACTTCTTCTATGGATGTCTCAATAATTCTTGCCAAAAAAGGTGCTATTCCTATGGATATTGGGACAATCGCTGCTTTCATTCCCAGTGTGGTCCCAACAATCAATCTGGCCAGCGGCAATAAAACTACAATCAGTATTATAGATGGAAGGGATCTTATGGCATTTACTATAGTGGCCAGCACCCTATTCAATTTTTCATGTTCCAAAATATGTCCTTTTTTAGTAACCACCAATATAATTCCAAGTGGCATACCTATGAGAAGCGCTATACAGCCTGTTATAATCACCATTTCTATAGTTTCTGACAGTCCTTTTAAAATCAGCATCTTAAAATCATCAGTCATATTACTTCACCTCCATGACAATCAGAATTTATATTGAAATTTCTCATTATTTTTACAAACTTTTTAGCAGTATCACTTTTAGGATTTAAAAATATTGAATTTGTACTTCCCACTTCTACAATTCTTCCTTCTTCAATCACTGCCATATTATTGCATATATATTTAACAACATCCAACTCGTGTGTTATAAGCAGAATGGTTAAATTGAGTTTTCTATTTATATCTCTTAAAAGTTCTAATATAGAATAAGTAGTCTGTGGATCAAGGGCAGAAGTGGCCTCGTCACTTAAAAGTACATCTGGCTCATTGGCAAGTGCCCGGGCTATTCCAACCCTCTGTTTTTGACCACCGCTCAACTGAGCAGGATAATAATCAACTTTGTCACTTAAATCCACTAGATTCAGTATTTCATGCACCCTTTCCTTCATTTTTCCCTCAGGATAGCCTGATATTTTAAGTGGAAAGGCTACATTTTTATATACAGTCATTGAGTCAAACAAATTAAAGTCCTGAAATATTATTCCTATTTTTTTCCTGGCTTCTCTGAGCTCATCCTTATTCATGGCAGTTATATTTTTGCCTCCAATTATAACAGTCCCCGAAGTAGGTTCTTCAAGTCTGTTGAGACAGCGTATCATGGTAGATTTGCCGGCCCCACTAAACCCTATTATTCCAAAAATATCTCCCCTTTCAACTTCCAGATTTATATCTGTTAGCACCTGAATATCTCCCTTTGGAGTACTAAATGTCTTGCTTAAATTCCTCACACTTATCATATAATTGACTCTCCCCCTTTCTTTCAGAATTCAACAGCCAAATACATATAGGACAAAAAAAGAGACTAAATTCTATAAAACAAAATTTAGTCTCCAGTTTTTCTGGTCAACTTTTAAAAATTATTTTAATTTAACTAATAAAATAAACTCAGGGAAAGTTCCTGAGTTTTTCTCAATGAATTCCCTCATTTTTCAGCTACCTGCTGCAGGAATTAGCACCAATGTATTGATCAATACTGGTTGCCGGACTTCATAGGGCCTTTCCCTCCATCTCTCTTAATAAGTTCATCTACCATTTGAAATTATATTACATAGTATATCAATAATATTAAATACTGTCAATACATTTTTGATCATACCTCACGGAAAAAGCATGAACCCATCTCTTTCCAAAATTCTCTTGCAAGAATTTTTTAAAAAATGCCTTTGCAGCATTTATATATGAGATATGCCTTATTTTCCCTGAAATGTACTCTGGTATTACTGTGAAATGGTGTAAGAAGCAGCCAGAGCCTAGATCTTTACTCCTTTTGACACCTCCTTTTACAGTTTCATAGGGAATTAATTTACTTCAAATTTTCGACAGTACACTTAATTTTACAAAATAATACGTATATACTATTACTTTGTAAAAATAAGTTCTTTTAAAAATTACTTAATCATACATTCACTTACAGTACTTCGATATCAATCTGGAAGCGGTACTTTGTGAAATATTTAAATACTTGGCTACTTTATAGGAACTTTTATATATTTTTTTTGCTCTTCTTACAATCTCCGCTTTATAATTCTCCATAGTTTCATTCAAATCATATACTTCATATAGCATAGAATCAGTTTGTTCTATAATATCTATCTTTGTATTCTCCCCATCAATTTTAGGCAAT